>JAJYMP010000252.1 GCA_021786915.1 Chloroflexota bacterium | reverse complement strand
CACAAGGGCAAAGGCGCCAGGCCCTGCGAGTTCGTCTCCCAGCCTGCTCGCCCTTTCCGTATGCGGGCCCTCGCTTGTTCGCCGCCCAGCCCTCGGGCCAGCCCTCGCCTCACAGATTCCAGCCAGGGGGCCATCGTCAAGCATCTCGGGCTCGATTGGACGCGCCGGCTAGGGCCAATCGACCCTAATCGCTGGAATCAGGCCATATCAAAAGGGTGCGGCTCCACTGGAGTGACGGTCCCGCCGATGGCAGGCACGGTGTGAAGACGCCCGGCCGCGCTCAGCAGTGTGCGCACCAGGTGGTGTGAACAAACAGATGCTGACCGTCGTAGTCCGCCGTTGACGAGGGTAGACACGACGGCGGGCAAGCGGTATTGGTCTAGCCATGAACAGTTCACAGCAGGCTTGCGCCGAGTCGCCGTTTCGCTACGGTGGTCGCACATTCACGCCCGACGAGGTCGAATCTATCCGGCAGATCACCGACGATCCCTTCCATACGACGCGCGCGGACATCGCCCGCGCGGTCTGTGACGCGCTCGGCTGGGTCCAGCACGACGGCAGGCCCAAGCTCCTCACCTGCAAGCTTGCGCTTCAGCGTATGGAGGCCGACGGTGTCATCTGGCTACCTCTTCCCACGTCCGAGCCTCCCGGCTACAGGGCGCCGACGTTCACCGCCGCCACAGACCCCCAGGAGCCGATCGCCGGTAGCCGCAGCGACCTTCACGATCTTGTCCTCAACCCCGTCCTGACGCGCACGGACGACGCGCGGCTTTGGAACGAACTCATGGCCCGCTACCACTACCTTGGCGGCCGTCCCATGGCCGGTGCCCAGATCCGCTACCTGGCCTACGACGGCGCGCGCCTTCTCGGTGCCATGGGCTTCGGCGCCGCCGCCCTGCGCCTCGCCCCCCGCGACCGCTTCATCGGCTGGACCGACGCCGAACGCACGGCCAATCTTCACCTCGTCATCGAGCAGCGCCGTTTCCTCATCCTCCCCTGGGTGTCGGTCCGCGGCCTCGCCTCAAGCCTGCTCTCACTCGCCTGTCGCCGCCTGCCCGCCGATGTTCAGGCGCGCTATGGCTACCGCCCCGTCCTCCTCGAGACGTTCACCGACCGGGACCGCTTCCGGGGCACTTCCTACGCCGCCGCAAACTGGGTCCGGGTCGGCAAGAGCCAGGGCCTTGGCCGCCTGGCCGCGACCGGCGCCCCCAGGCGCTCGATCAAGGATATTTGGCTCTACCCGCTCGATCCTCAGTTTCGCGCTGTGCTCAGTTTCGGCCGCCTCGCCCCCGGCGACCCGCGCAAGGCCCTGCACGGCCACGCTGCCCGGGAGACGACGCGATGAGTGGGCCCGGCCAAGATCCCTTCGCCACGTCGCGCGCCCAGTTCGACGCGATCACCCGGTTCTTGGACAGCCCGGAGGCGGCGAACCTCAACCACTACGAACTCGAGGTCCAGGTGCGTGATCGCGGCCGCGATCTCCTCCGCTCCTTGGTTCAGAACTACTTCGACCACAGAGCCGACCACGAACCCCGCCTCGAAGGCGTCACCGACGCACAGGGGGTGCAGCGAACGCGCGTGGAACGCGGCCATCATCGCCTGCTCACCACCATCTTCGGCGACGTGCGAATCGACCGCGCAGCCTACCGCAGTCCCGGCCATCCGAACCTGCACCCCACCGATGCCGTCCTGAACCTGCCGCCCGAACAGCACTCCCACCTCCTGCGCCGAATGGCGGCGACGGAGGCGGCGAGAGGTTCGTTCGAGGAAGCGGCGAGCGCGCTTGAGAGGGACACCGGCCAGCCGATCGGCAAGCGTCAGGTCGAGGAACTGACGAGGCACGCCGCCAAGGACGTGGACGCGTTCTATGAGAGCGCACCCCGTAAGCCGGTCGCACCGGCCGACATCCTGGTCTTGTCCGCGGATGGCAAAGGGGTTGTCATGCGCCACGACGCCCTGCGCTCCGCCACCAAGGCAGCTGCCGAGAAGTCCTCGCCCAAGATCGCGACGCGCCTGTCCAAAGGAGAGAAGCGCAACCGAAAGCGCATGGCCGAGGTCGCCGCCGTCTATGACGCGGCGCCCGTACCGCGCGTGCCCGAGGACATCCTTGCCCCTGCCGACCGTGCCGCTACCGACGGTGGGCCTGAGCAAGAGGCACCCGCGCCCAAGGCCCAGAACAAGTGGCTCATGGCCGGCGTGGTCGACGATGCCGCAACCGTCATCCATCAGATGTTCGCCGAGGCTGACCGGCGTGACCCGAACCATGCCAGGCCGTGGGTGGCGCTCGTGGACGGAAACCAGCACCAGATCGACCGCATCAACGCCGAAGCGCAAAGCCGCGCCCTCAGCGTGACGATCGTGATCGACATCATCCATGTGCTCGAGTACCTGTGGAAGGCGGCCTGGTCCTTCTACCCCGAGGGCGATCCCAGGGCGGAGGCCTGGGTGCGCGAAAAGGCCCTTGCCATTCTTCGCGGCAAAGCCGGTGTTGTCGCCGCCGCCGTCCGCCGCAAGGCGACCTGCCTCGCTCTCGCCAAGGAGCGACGAAAAGGCGCCGCCGTCTGTGCCGACTACCTCCTGAGCAAGAAACGCTACCTCGACTACCCCACCGCTCTCCAACGGGGCTGGCCGATCGCTACCGGTGTGATCGAGGGCGCCTGCCGCCACCTCATCAAAGACCGCATGGACATAACCGGTGCGCGCTGGGGACTCGATGGCGCCGAAGCCGTCCTCAAGCTTCGAGCCCTACGCACAAACGGCGACTTCGATGCCTACTGGACCTTCCACCTCGAACAGGAGCACAGGCGCGTCCACCAGGCCCGCTACGCCAACGGGCGCATCCCGCTGGCTGCCGCCTGACGCTCGGCAATCGCCTGCCGTATCCGGTCCTGGATCTCGCTCACGGCGCCGACAAGCCCCTGCTCCAGGTCAGCAAAAGCCACGTCCTCGCCGAAGCCGATGGCACGGCACCGCTCTTGCAACATGTCCAGCAGCTCGTCCTCGAGCGCCTCACGCCACTGCTCTTCGTTCGCCAGCCTGGGCATCGCGTCGAACACGGCCACCATCCTTGCCACATGCGGGCGCTGCCGTTCTCGAAACGTCGCGTACCACTGCCCAAGATCCCTCGACGCCGTCTCGTTCGGCCCGCCCGCTCTGGTCATGCCAGGGCCTTCTTCGGCTTGGCGAGAACTTGCCCATCGGCACGCCAGGCCCTTGCCAGAGTTGCTGCTCTACAGGCCCAACTTCCTGCCTCTCGTCGTCACTCCAAAAGAGCCGCACCCATATCAAAATTACGCATGGAGTAGAGATCGCTGCGCTTATCGAATCCATAGCTTAAGTCG
>JAJYMP010000007.1 GCA_021786915.1 Chloroflexota bacterium | reverse complement strand
TCCGCCTGTACCGCAAGGAAATCGAGCATTTCGGCCTGCTGTCGGACTATGGCTGGTACGTCTCCGGGAAGCGATGGGATGCTGTCGATCGGGCCGTGGCTGCCTCTGGGGCGAAGTCGATGGCTGAGTACGCGGCCATTGCGTTGCGCGGCCGGGACCTCGTCTGCTGGTGTCCACTGACCGACGCCGCGGGCCAGCCGGTCCCGTGCCACGCCGACGTGCTGCTGGAATTGGCGAACCGATGATCCGCGGACGCTTCACCGCCCGCCTCACCCTCCGCGGCGCCGGCTGCGTCGACGCGGCTATTCACTCGTCCTCGGGCGCGATTGCCGCCCGGTTCTGGCCGAAGGTCGATCGTTCGGGGCCTGCGTGCTGGCCATGGATCGGCGCTCGCAACCCAGGCGGATACGGCAACTTCGGGATCGGCTACCGGACCCACCGGGCATCCCGCGTCGCCTATGAGCTCACCTTCGGCCCGATCCCCGCCGGCATGTTCGTTTGTCACTCCTGCGACAACCCACCATGCTGCAACCCGGAGCACCTATTCCTCGGGACGAACGCCGACAACCTGCGCGACATGGCGACCAAGGGCAGGGCCACGGGCGGGAAGGCGACCGGCGATCGGAACGGGATGCGCACACATCCCGAGAGCGTGCGTCGCGGGGATGAGCACTGGACTCGCCGGAAGCTCGAGCATCTGGCTCGTGGTGACAGAAACGGCGCCCGGCTGCATCCCGAACGCCTCGCCCGCGGAGATCGCAATGGCGCCCGGACGAAGCCGGAGACGAGAGCGCGAGGCGAGAGAAACGGGGCCGCGCGGCTCTCTGGCTCCGATGTTCTCGCGATTCGGTCTCGCGCGGCGGCGGGTGAGAGCCAGCCATCCATCGGCCGATCGTTCGGTATCCATGGCGACACGGTAGGCCGCATCGTGCGCCGAGAGACCTGGGGCCACGTCGCGTGAACCGCGAGTTTCGCGTCTGGGGCCTGATATGGGTATTAGCTTTCACCGCCGTCGCCGCCGGCGTCCTCGTCGGCGGCCTGATCCTCGGCGCCCTCTCGCCCGCCTCGGCCTCCCGGCCAGCTCAGGACAGCCGACCTGCCGTTTCCCTCCGGCAGGATGACGACGGACGGCCTGGTGCCCTCGCCGTCGCCGGACTTCCTGGGCTGGCCGGGGCGCCGACCGGTGCGAGGATGGCCGCTGATGCGACGGCATCGGCTCGGGTTCGACTCCCGGCACCGGCCCCCGGCGCCCCTCCCTCGCCGACGACCGGCACGCGGGCCGCGTCGAGCGAGGCGCCCCGCAGCCGCATTCCCCTGCGGGGCAGCGCATCGTGGTACTGCCAGCCCGGCCGCTCGCCCTGCACGGCCGGCCACCCGGCGACCGGCGCCTACGCCGCGGCCGGCCCGGCTCTCCGCGCTGCCCTGGGCGACTGGCGGGGCCGGACGGTCACCGTCTCCGTCCCCGGCCGGGCTCCCGTCGAGGTGCGGCTCGTTGACTGGTGCCGCTGCGACGGGGGCGGCCTGATCGACCTCTATGCCGGGCGATTCGAGCAACTGGCCCCGCTCGACGCGGGCCGCGTCCCCGTCACCGTGACCATCCCCGCCCCGCCCGAGAGGAGCACGCCATGAGCGACGCCGTGTGCACCCACGATGAGGTCCAGACGTTCCGCGAGGCTGACGGCGGCCCCCGGCGGATGTGGGCCTGTCGCGCCTGCCACCGCCGCATGTATCCGGCCTGCTCGATCTGCGGCGTGGGCCACCGGAGCGGCCATCCGGAAGTCGCCGCCGGCGAGGAGACACCGATGTCCTCGAAGGGGCCGAACCCGCCCGGCGTCACGTTCGAGGCGTGCGACCTGCGATGAGACCTCTCCGCTGGGGCCGCTTCCGCTGCCTCGCCTGCGGTCTCGTCGTCGCCGGCGTGATCGCGGCGATGGCCCATGCCGCGATGGAACGCCGCCAGCTCGCCACGCGCCCGGACGAGCCCGACGACGGCGTGCAGCCCGCCGACCTCCGCACGCTGTGGCTGTCGGACAACCTCACGGCAGTGGACGGCGGGCCGGTGCGATGGTCCGGCTGGCGCGACGGGGGCGGGCTGAACTGACATGCCCGACGACCTCGTCCTCACCCCGCTCGAGGTCGCTCGGCTGCTCCGCGTGTCCGATGTGACCGTGCGGCGCATGGTGACGCGGGGCTACCTCCCGCGGATTGCCGGGGTCCGGGTCGTGCTGATCCCCCGAAGCGCGGTCGATCGGCTGCTCATGGGGGAGTACGATGCGGATTCCGATGCGCGAGAAGGGCCAGGGGACGGGACCGTTCGAGATCACCCTGCCGAGCGGGGCGAAACGCTGGCGCGTGGCCGTGACGATGGCGGACGGCCGGCGGGTGTGGCGGACGGCCCGGACGCCCCGCGCAGCCGAGCGCATCCGACGGGACCTCGTCGACGCCCGCGAGCTCGACCTCGACCCCACGCGCCAGACGCTCGCGGCGTTCCTGCGGTCGTGGATGACCTCGATGCGTGACGGTCGCCGCGTGCGACCCCGGACGCTGGAGCACTACCAGCTCGTCGTCGAGCGGCACATCATCCCGGCGCTCGGCAAGTTGACGCTCGCCGCCGTCACCACCCGCCGCATCCAGGCGTGGCTCGACGCCGACCCGGGTGCCCCGCGCACCGTGCTCCACCATCGGGCCGTCCTGCGCCGCGCCCTCAACGTCGCGATGCGCCAGCGCCTGCTCGCGTACAACCCGGCCCTCGCCGTCGAGATCCGGCGCCCGACCCGCGACGTGGCCAGCCCGCTATCGCTCGACGAAGCGCGAAAGTTCCTCGAGGCAACCCGCGGCGACCGGCTGCACGCGCTCTGGCGCCTCGCCCTCGTCACCGGGCTGCGCCAGGGCGAGCTGCTGGGGCTCTCCTGGGACGATGTGGACGGCGCGACGATCACCGTCCGCCACCAGCTCCAGCGCCGCGACGGCGAGTGGGTCTTCACGTCCACGAAGGCCGCCCGCAAGCTTGCCCGCATCGCGCTCGGCTCTGCGACGGCTGCCGCTCACGACGAACACCGCCGCAAGACGACAGTCGTCAAATCGACTAGTCTAGCGGCGTATTCATCAGGGAGGCCGACTCATGGCTATATCGCCGACCGCGGACATCGGCGCCAACCTTCAACGGCTGCGAGGCCTACGAGGACTGACCCAAGAGGCCGCGGCAGAGGCCGCGGGTCTGTCACGAACCGCATATCGAAACCTGGAGGTCGGGCTCAGCGAGCCAAGGGCCTCGACTCTTGTCGCCCTGGCCAAGGCACTCGGAGTGCCGCCTGGCGATCTCCTGCGCCCCGCACCGCCGCCGCCAC
>JAJYMP010000353.1 GCA_021786915.1 Chloroflexota bacterium | reverse complement strand
CCTTGGGGAGGGCGCGGTCGAACAGGGCGTCGGCACGCTCCGCCATCTCGGGCTCCGGGGCGGCCGCGATGGCGGCGGCGAGCGCGAGCATCGCGCGGCCGGCGGAATCGTCGGATCCGGCTCCGGCGGTCCAGGTCCCGTCGATCGCCCGGAAGTTGCCGAAGCGCCCAGTGGCCGGGTCGAAGGCATCCTCGAGGTAGCGGAGGCTGCGCCACGCGGACTCGGACACGCTGGCCCAGCGCAGGACGCGGGCGTGCAGGAGGTCGACCTCGAGTGCACGGGCGACATCGTCGACGCAATAGCCGTGGGCCGGGTCGGCCTGCGAGCCGTTCGCGTGCTGGAGGATGCCGAACTCGCCCGCCAGGGCAGCGAGGTGCTTGCGGCTGATCGGATGGAGGGGAGCATGCCGGGACGGCGCCGGCGCTCGGGCCTCGGGCCGACGTGCCTCAGGCACCGGCGGCCACCTCGGCGGGCTGCGCCCACACGCTGGCGGACGCTACCTCAAGCCCGGCCCGCCGCCGCGAGGCGTCTGCGGTGACGCGCGCGAACAGGCTCCGATACTGGGCGCCGACCTGTGACCACACCATGCGCCGGCTGTGGGCGAACGCCCGGGCGCCGATCCGGGCGCGCAGCGCCGGGTCGGCGATGAGCGTCGCCAGCGCCGCGGCGAACGCAGCGGGGGATCCGGGCGGCACCAGCACGCCGCGCCCGTCGGCAAGGAGCTCGGTGGCGTACACATAGGGGGTGGAGACGATCGCTCGCCCGGCGCCCATGGCGTAGGACAGGGTCCCGGATGCGATCTGGGCGAGATTGGGATACGGGGTCACGAAGACGTCCGCGGCCTCGAGCCAGCGCGTGAGCTCGGCCATGTCCACGAACTTGTCGACGAACTGGACGTGCCCCTGCAGCCCGAGCCGCTCGACCTGGGCGACGAGCGACTGGCGATATGCCTCGCCCTCGCGCGCGATGAGGTCGGGATGGGTCGCTCCGAGGATGACGTAGAGGACCGACGGGTGCGCCTCGACGACCGCCGGAAGCGCTTCGATCGCGAGCTCGTAGCCCTTGCCGGGGCCGAGCAGGCCGAAGCTCAGGATCACGTCGCGGCCCCCGAGGCCGAGCGCAGGCTTGACCCGGTCTGCGCTCACGAGCGGGAGGTCGGGCACGCCGTGGGGGATCACGTGGATACGCCCGGGGTCCGCGGCGTAGTCGCGCATGAGCAGGCCGGCCGCCGAGTACGACATCAGGACCGATGCCTGCGCGAGGCCGGCGAGCCGCGTCAGGACGGTGCGCTGGTGCGGCGTGGGAGAGCGCAGGACGGTGTGCATCGTGACGATCGCCGGGACACGCAGGGCAGCGACGAAGTCGAGCACGTACTCGCCGTCAGCACCGCCCCAGATACCGTACTCGTGCTGGACCGAGACGACGTCGACCGAGGCGTTGAGGGCGTGGGCCGTCTTGATGTAGTCGGCCCGGTCGTCCTTGCGGATCAGGTGGCGAACTGCGGCCGGGTAGGCGAGCGTGTCGCCTGCCGGGTGCAGGGCCGCGATCGTGCGCGCGCCCGTGGCTTCGGCCAGGTCGGTGGTGAAGGTGGCGATGCCGCAGCGGCGGGGCGGGTAGGTGGCGACGAAGGCCGTCCGGACGATGGCGCTCTCCGATTCGATCGCGGGGGTGGCCTGAGCCACTGGCGAGACGCGATCGACGACCACGGCCCGCGCAGGGCAGCAGATTGGCAGGCGCGCCGGTGGGCGCGCCCAGACCAGGGCCTAGGCCGCGTGAACGCGGTTGGCGCGCGCCCCCTTGGGGTTCTGCTCGATGACGAACTCGACCCGCTCGCCGCCGACAAGGCGCTCGAACTCAAGGGAGGCGTCGAGGGCGCCGCGATGGAAGAAGTACTCCTTCTCATCGTCAGCGGTGATGAAGCCGAAACCGCGCTCGGCAACGACCTTCTTGATGATTCCGGTGGTCACGTGGGCCTCCAACACTTCCCGAACAAGGAGGTGGCAGCACGCACGGTCCGTTCGAAAAGGGCGACCACGCGGAGATCGTCGCAAGAGGCGGCGGTCCACGAACCTTAGCACGGATGTTCGAAGTCAGGGCTGGACGGGATGTGAGTGCCTCTTCTCCCGGTGAGGCACTGGCGATCACCGGCGATGGCAGGCACGGCAGCGGCCGACGGGTGCCGACGTCGGACCGGTCGGTTCGTCCTACCATCCGTGCAGCAGACCACGAGCTCTGGCGAAAGGGAGCGGGTGACGCCTCTGGATGCCGGCCTGATCATCGGCGCCGGGCTGGCCGCCGGCGCGATCAACACCATCGTGGGCTCGGGCTCGCTGGTCACCTTCCCGACGCTCCTGGCGCTGGGCTATGCGCCGGTGACCGCGAACATCGCGAATACGCTCGGCCTCGTCCCGGGCTCGGCGAGCGGGGCCATCGCCTACCGGCGTGAGCTCGTGGGACAGCGGGCCCGGGCGATCCGGCTGGGGATGGCCGCGGGGCTCGGCGGGCTCACTGGCGGGGTCCTGCTCCTCGTCCTGCCCTCATCGGCCTTCGGCCGCATCGTGCCGATCCTGATCCTGATCGCCTGCGTCCTGGTCGCGCTCCAGCCTCGACTGTCCCGGGTGCTTGCCGCCCGCCGGGGATCGGACTCGGAGGGCTCGCGGCTCCTGCCGCTCCTCGTCTACGCGACAGCCATCTACGGCGGCTACTTCGGGGCGGCCCAGAGCGTGATCCTGATCGCGATCCTCGGGGTGTTCATCCCAGAGGGCCTGCAGCGGCTCAACGGGCTGAAGAACGTCCTGGCGTTCATCGTGAACGGCGTGGCGGCGCTGCTGTTCATCACGGTCGCGCGCGTCGCCTGGGAGCCCGTCGTGCTCATCGCGATCGGCTCCATCGTCGGGGGCCAGGTCGGCGCCCATGTCGGTCGCCGGCTTTCGCCGATGCTCCTGCGCGGGGTCATCATCGTCGTCGGCACGGTCGTCGCCGCCCGGATGCTGCTGGCCTGATCCACGAAGGGCAGCGGCGTCGGGTTCCGCCCGTGGCCCGGACCGCGGCGTGCGGGTTCGCCTTGCGCGCCGACCTCGGCACGACCGATGATCAGGCGCAGGTGCTTCCGCGGGGATTCGAGGACGAGGGGTTCGGTGCGACGCTGGCTGCTGCGGGTTCGGGATCGCCCTCGCCGGTCTCCTGCTGATCCAACTGGTCCCGTGCGGTCGGGCGCACACCAACCCGCCCGTGACCGCTGGCCGGCCTGGGACTCGCCGACGACTCGAACCCTCGCGGCGCGCGCCTGGTTCGGCTGCCACAGCAACGATCCCGCCTGGCCGTGGTACTCCGATGTCGCACCTGCCG
>JAJYMP010000664.1 GCA_021786915.1 Chloroflexota bacterium | reverse complement strand
TGGGCCTGCGCGCTCGGAGCGCAACGAGGGTCCTGCGCACGGGCCGGATCCGGCGATCGCGGCTAGGATCCCGCCATGAAGTCCTCCGATCCCCGAGCCGACCGCGCCGCCTTCACCCGCGCCCTGATCGAGGACCACCGCGCACACGGTGGCCGGATCACCTTCGGGCCGTTCAAGGACCGACCCGTGCTGCTGCTGCACACCGTGGGCGCGAGGAGCGGCGAGCCGCGGATCGCGCCGCTGGTGTACAGCCGCGACGGGGATCGCCTCGTCGTCATGGCCTCGAAGGGCGGCGCGCCGTCGAACCCCGCCTGGTTCGCCAACGTCCTCGCGAACCCGGTCGTGATGGTCGAGGCCGAGGGCGAGACGTTCACCGCCCGCGCCGCGGTGGCGGAGGGCGCGGAGCGTGACCGCCTCTGGGCGCAGCACGTCGCCCAGCACCCGGGGTTCGCCGAGTACGAGCGCAAGACGACGCGCGTGATCCCGTCGGTCATCCTCGAGCGGATCGACTAGCGCGCCTCGGCAGGGCCCGTCGGCCCGTCGATCCTCAGCCGCGCTCGAGGAGCGGCTTCACCTCGCCGATGAACCGCTCGAGCGTCTCGGTGTCGTACGGCGCCGGCTGCTCGCTGATGATCGTGCGGAATCCCAGCTCGACGAACGGCGCGATGCGCTCCGCCACCTGCTCCGGCGTTCCGTTGAGGAACGTCACGTCGTCCTCGACGTCCGCCATCGGCGTCCTGTTGTGGGCCATCGCGGCGCGCCAGACGCGGTCCGCCTCAGCCTCGCTGTCACGGATCGTGAGCTTCACGCCCAGGGTGAACTCGATCTCGGCTATGTCGCGACCGGCGTCCTCGCAGTGGGCGCGCAGCACCTCGATCTTGTGCGCCAGCACGTCGGGCTCCCCCATCGCGTTCCACATGTCGGCGTGGCGGGCGACGGTCCGCAGCGTCTTCCTCTCGCCCGAGCCGCCGATCATGATCGGCAGGTGCTGCTGGACCGGGAGCGGCGCGACCCGCGCCTCGTCGAACGCGTAGCGCCCGCCCGGCGCGGAGGTCACGACCTGGCCCGCCAGCATCGACTGGACGGCCGACGCGGACTCCTCGAGCCAGTCGAGCCGCTGCCCGAACCCGGAGCCGAAGTCGATGCCGTACGCCTGGTGCTCCGGCTGCATCCACGCGCCCCCCATGCCCAGGATCGCCCGGCCGCCCGAGATGTGGTCGAGCGTGGTCGCGAGCTTCGCCACGAGGCCCGGGTTGCGGAAGGTGTTGGCCCCGACGAGGAGGCCCAGGCGGATGTGCTCGGTGGCCATCGCCGACGCCGACAGCGAGGCCCAGCCCTCGAAGATGGGCTGGTACGGGTCCCCGAAGATCGCGTACAGGTGGTCCCACGCCCAGAGGTGGTCGTAGCCGAGGGCGTCGATGCGCCGCACGGCGTCGAGGTAGGACGGCCAGTCGGTGGCCTGGTTCCAGAGCAGGATGCCGAGCTTGAGGTCGTTCATGGCTGCATCCTCATTGGTGCGGAGGGGTAACTCGGTGCGGAGGGGTAACTCCGAGCGCCCGACGGCCGCTTCGGGCTGGTCTGTGCTCCGCCGCGTCTCGGGCGCGGTCAGACCGTGGTCGCCTGGAGCACGATTCTGTTGCCGTCGGGGTCGCGGATCGTCACGGACCGGCCCCACTGCTGCTCGCGGATGGGCTCGTCCGGCTCGATGCCGAGACCGCGCAGGTGCTCGAGGTCGCCGTCGAGGTCGTCGGTCTCGAGCACAAGGCCGGTCAGCGAGCCCGCCGGCATCGACGGGAACCACGTCACGAGCGTGATCGAGGTCTCGGCGCCGCTCGGGCGCACCTGCACCCAGCGCATGCCGGGGCCCATGGGCATCTCGCGGACGAGCTCCATGCCCAGCGCGCCGACGTAGAACTCCCGGGCCCGATCCTGGTCGCTGACTGGGATGGAGAAGAGCTGGACCTTCGTGATGCTCATGAATCGGCAGTCTAGCGTCCCGATCCGGCTGATCCCTTGCTGCTTGAGTCGCGTCAGGGTCAGGAGCGCCCCCCGCGCGCACGGGCCGCGCCGCGGACCCCCGGTTCTGGCCGGCGCCCGCGCACGCCACGGCGCGCGGCGACCCCAGCGCGACTCGGCCGCCGGCGCGCGGCGGGGGTCCCGGGCGGCGACCAGCGGGCGACCTCAGGAACGGGACACCGGGCGGGGCGGCTCGGGAAGGCCCGCTCGGGCCGTCCCCGCCGCCTGCCCGGGGCCCGCCGCCCCGGCAGGCGCCGCCGTCCGCTCAGCCCTGCGGCCAGGCCGCCTCGACCTCCCGCGCGACGCGGTCCAGCTCAGCGTCGAGGTGCGCCCGCCAGTCGCGGACCTGCCCCCGCCAGCCCAGCCCGGCCAGGAACGCCTGGCGGTAGGCGGAATTCTCGAACAGCCCGTGGACGTACACGCCGCGGACGGCCCCCTGCTCCCAGCCCAGGCCGTCGGGGAGGTGCTCGCGAGCCGCCAGCCCGGCCACGGTCCGGCCGTGGTGGATCTCGTATCCGCTGAGCAGCCCGCCCGCCCAGGCCACCTCGGCGACGCGCGTCGTCTTCGCCGGCTCGAGCGTGGTCTCGAGGTCCAGCAGCCCGAGGCCCTCCATGTCGCCGCCCTCGAGCCCGGCCGGGTCGAGGACGCGTCGACCGAGCAGCTGGAGCCCGCCGCAGACGCCGACGACGGGCACGCCCGAAGTCGACGCCTGCGCGATCTCCGCGTCGAGCCCGGTGCCCCGCAAGTAGCGCAGGCTCGCGGCCGTGTTCTTCGACCCCGGCAGCAGGACGGCCGCGAACCCGTCGAGCGGGGCTCGCTCGCGGATCGGCACCACCGTCACGCCGGGCTCGTGGAGCAGCGGGTCGAACTCGTCGAGGTTCGACGCGTACGGGTAGAGCACGAGCCCGATGTTGACCTCGCCCGCGACCGGCGACGCGGCGTGGTGGAAGGCGTCCTCCTCGGGCAGGTGATGGCGGAGCATCGGGACGATGGCGACGGTGGGGACGCCGGTGCGCTCCTCGAGCCAGTCCATCGCGTTGCCCAGCAGCGCCGGGTCGCCGCGGAACTTGTTGAGCACGAAGCCGCGGACCAGCGCCTGCTCGTCCGGCGCGAGGCACAGCCAGGTTCCCAGGAGGTGGGCGAAGGCGCCACCGCGGTCGATGTCGGCGACGAGGTACACGTCCGCTCCGGCCTCGAGCGCGACGCGCATGTTGACGATGTCCGAGGCGCGCAGGTTGACCTCTGCCGGGCTGCCGGCGCCCTCGATGACGACGAGCTCGTGGTCGGCGACCAGCGAGTGGAGCGCCTCGCGCACGGTGGGCCACAGGAGCTCCGACCGGCCCAGCCAGGGGAGCGCGGTCATCTCCGCGTCGTAGCGGCCCATGACCACGACCTGGCTGAACGTGTCGGCCGAGGGCTTGAGCAGGATCGGGTTGTGGCGGGCCTCGGGCGCGACGCGGGCCGCGAGGGCCTGGAGGTACTGCGCCCGGCCGATCTCGAGCCCGTCGGGCGTGACCGCGGCGTTGTTGCTCATGTTCTGCGCCTTGAACGGCGCCACGCGGACGCCGCGGTTGGCGTGGATCCGGCACAGGGCCGCGACGAGGAAGCTCTTGCCCGCGTCGCTGGTGCAGCCCATGACCATGACCGGGCGCTGGCCGGTCATGTCGAGGCGCGAGCCTCGGCCGGGGCGGGCGCGGGCTCAACCGGGGACGCCGCGCGTGGCCACGCGCGGAGCCCGACGACCGCGCCGACCGGGGCAGCCATCGCGGCCGCTGCCAGCACGGCCGACACCGACCCGGTGGCGGCGACCAGCGGCAGGCCGGCCAAGGCGACGAGCAGGGAGCCGCCTGCCTGCGTCGCGAAGTGGAGCGCCGCCGACGCTGCGTGCTCGTCGGCTGGGGCGGCCGCCGAGATCGCCGCCAGCGACGGCAGCACCACCCAGGCGTACCCGGCGCCGAACAGCAGGCGCGCGGCGATGAGCAGCTCCGGCGTCGGGGCCAGCGCGGACGTCAGGCCGGCCACGCCCAGGAGCACCCCGCCGGTCACGAACATGCGCTGCCCGCCGATCGCCCGGAGCAGCCACGGAAGCGTGAAGAACGCGGGCAGCTCGACCAGGGTGCCGGCGGCGATCGCGAGGCCCACCTCCCATCCGGTTCCGCCCACCTCGGCGACGCGCGGGCCGGTGAAGATCGTCGGGGCGTTGGAGCCGGCGAACACGAGTGACAGCCCGACGAGGAACCACCGATTGCGCCGCACCCCGGCGAGGATCCCGGTCATGAGCCCGGTGCTGCCGCGGACCGCCACGCCGGTCCCGGAGATGAGCTCGCCGCGCAGGCGACCGACGACGGCCGCCGCGGCAAGGAGGCAGAGCACGAAGCCCACGATGCCCGGCGCGGCCCACCCGAGGGCGGTCCCCGACACGAGTGCGCCGAGCATCACGACGACAGCTATGTACATCCCCGACGCGCCCACCCTCGCCCGGGCGAACTGCGCGCGGTCGCCGCGGAGGCGGCCCAGGACCAGCGAGTCCGTCAGCGGGATGAACGCCGACGCCACCGCGGCCCACAGCACGTACGCCACGGCGATGACGGCAACGCGGCCCGTCGCATGGGCGAGGGCGACCGGTGCGGCCACCAGCATCGTGAAGGCGAGCATTCGCCGCCTCCCGTGGCGGTCGCCGAGTCGACCCCACGTGGGAGCGGCCAGCAGCGTCGCGATGGCGCCGAGCGCCGCCAGCGGCCCCAGGAGCTCCGGGGCGAGCCCAGCCTCGAGCAGGATCACCGTCCCGTACGGCGCCACCGTCCCGCCGACCGACCCGCGCGCCAGCATCAGCGCGAGGGCGCGGAGGGTCACGTACTCGTCCGTGGCGTCGTCGTGCTGCACGCCCACCACAATGCCGGATACGGGGACACGCCGCACCGGTACGTTCCGGCCGGGCGACAATGGCCGTCCATGGACCAGGGCGTCACAGCTCCGGGCCAGCCACCCGCTCGCGGAGGCCATCCGGACGTGCGCCGCCTGATCTGGACCGCGTACGTCGTCATGGCTGCCGAGGGCTTCCTCGTCTACGCCGTCGGGTTCATCACGCCATTCGTCCGGGACACGCTCCACGTGGAGCCCTGGCTGGCCGCGATGCCGAACTCGCTGATGGCGGTGGGCCTGGGGCTGGGCGGGGTGGCGGCACGTCAGCTCAACACGCGCTTCGGCGCCCAGCGGGCGATCCGCGCCTGGCTGCTGCTCATGTCCGGGGCCGGCCTGCTGCTCGCGATGCCCGTGAGCATCGTGGTCACGATGGTCGGCGGGTTGGTGTTCGGCGTGGCGCTGGGCGGGTGGCTCGTCCACGTCAACAGCGCGCTCGGGCAGGGCCCCCGAGGGGGGCTGCTGCTGACCCGCGCGAACCTGTCCTCCGTGGTTGGCGGGCTCGCCGGGCCGCTCGTCCTGTCCGCGGCCGCCGCGACGATCGGCTGGTGGTACGGGACGCTCGCGCCGCTGCCGGTCCTCGTCGTGCTCGCGTTCGTGATCCCGGGCTCGCCGGCCCGCGACGCGCCCGTCGCCGAGGGTGCCCCCGAGCCCCCGCTGTCGCGCGAGTTCTGGCTGTCGTGGGTCTTCCTCACGCTGTGCATCGGCGCCGAGTTCTCCTACGTCGTCTGGGGCTCGCAGGTGGCCGCAGCCCGCACCGGCATCTCGACGAACGCGGCCACCGGCCTCGCCTCGATCTACGTCGTCGGGATGATCGGCGGCCGACTGGCCGCCTCGTTCGTGCACATCGGCCCGGGGCGCTCGCTGCTCGTCGTCCGCGCCGGCACGGTGCTGACCGCGCTCGGCGCCGTGGTCCTGTGGCTCGCGCCGCACCCGGAGCTGTCCGCGCTGGGGCTGCTGCTCTGCGGTCTGGGCATGGCGCCCATCTACCCGTTCGCGGCCAGCCTCGCACTCGCCCACGCGCCCGCCGCGCCGGTCCGCGCCAGCGCCCGCCTGACCCTCGCGTCAAGCTCGGCGATCTTCACCGCGCCCCTGCTGCTGGGCGTGGTGGTGAGCGTCACGGGGATCGTGGGCGCCTGGGCGATCGTGCTCGCGCTCCTCGTCGTGGCGTTCGCGGTGGTGCTGCGCGTCAGCGCGCCGGCGGTCGCCATCGAGCAGCCTGCAGGGGTGCTGCCCGCCTGAGGCCGAGTGCCGCATTACCACGGCGGGTCATACAGAGCCAGCCCGTCATCCGTCGGCGGCTCGAAGCGAGCTCGATACTCGTCTATGTGGCGCTCGGTGATCGCGAGGCCGCCTCTGGCGCAGACCGTGTCGCTACTTGTCCTTCGTGATCTCCGCGTGGCCGCCGAAGCCCCAGCGCATCGCCGAGAGGACCTTGTTGCTGAACGTCTCCTCGCCGCGCGAGGTAAACCGGGAGTAGAGCGCGGTGCTCAGCACGGGCGCCGGCGTCGAGGTGTCGATCGCCGCGATGCTCGTCCAGCGGCCCTCGCCGGAGTCGGCCACGGTGCCGCCGAAGCGATCGAGCCCGGGGTCGCCCACCATCGCCTCGGCGGTCAGGTCCAGCAGCCAGGATGCGACGACGCTGCCCCGGCGCCACAGCTCGGCGATCTCCGGGAGGTTGAGCTCGTACTGGTAGAGCTCGGGATCCGACAGGGGGCTGGTCTCGGCGTTGATCTCGCGGTGGCCCGCGATCCCGGCGTCGGCGTGGTGGAGGATGTTGAACCCCTCGGCGTACGCGGCCATGACCCCGTACTCGATGCCGTTGTGGACCATCTTGACGAAGTGGCCGGCGCCCACCGGACCGCAGTGGAGGTAGCCCTCCTCGGCTGTTGACGGCGTTCCCTCCCGGCCGGGCGTGCGGGGGGCGCTGACGACGCCCGGCGCGAGGGCGCGCAGGACCGGGTCGAGGGTGGCGACCGCCTCGTCCGGCCCGCCGACCATCAGGCAGTAGCCGCGCTCGAGGCCGAAGACGCCGCCACTCGTGCCGCAGTCGACGTAGTGGATGCCGGCCGGGGCGAGCTCCTTCGCGCGGCGGATGTCGTCGCGGTACCAGGAGTTGCCCCCGTCGATGACGATGTCGCCGGGCGCGAGGTGGGGCACGAGCTCCGCGAGTGTCGCGTCGACCGACGCCGCCGGGACCATGAGCCACAGCACGCGCGGCGTCGGCAGCTGGGCGACGAGGTCCTCGAGCGAGTGGGCGCCCGTGTCGAGGGCGTCGTTCACCAGCGCGTCGACGCTCGCGGCGGTGCGGGCGTAGCCGACCACGGTGTGGCCGTTCCGGCGCCAGCGGCGCGCCATGTTGGCGCCCATGCGCCCCAGTCCGACGAGTCCGACGTGCATTGTCTTCGAGCCTCCATCAGCAAGTGCGTCCATGATGCCCCGCTTCGCGTTCCCGGGCGGCGGCGGGCCATCGGCTCACGCTGCGCGCGCCTCCAGCCAGCCGCCTGTCGACTGTTCGGACACATCCGGGTGCCAGCGCAGCCGCCTCGCGGTTCGGCGAACGCGTGCGGGGGTCAGATGCTCCGCCCGGCGAGCAGCGTCGAGCGAGGCCACGTCAGCCCACCCGCTGGACGAGCGCCCCGGTCGTGCGGGGAGGTGCCCCGCTGCCGCGCGGCGGGCCCGCGCCGAGCCGGCGCCCATCGGAGACGGCACGCCGCCGACGGTGCTACTGCGCCAGGCGCGGGTACAGGCGCGACGCGATCGCCACAAGCACCGCCACCGTCCCCGCCAGCACCGCGATGTCGAGCCCGATCGGGTAGCTGGACGGACTCCCCTCGATCATCAGCGCCCGGAGCGCGTCCACCTGGTAGGTGAGCGGGTTGAGGTGGGCGAACACCTGCAGCCAGCCGGGCATGAGCGAGATGGGGTAGATCGCCGAGCTCGCGAAGAACAGCGGCATCGTGAGCACCTGCCCGATGCCCATGAACCGCTCTCGGGTCCGGACCAGGCAGGCCACGATCAGGCTGAACGTGGCGAAGCCGGCGGCGCCCAGGACCACCACCAGGGCCACGCCGACGAGCGACGGCAGCTCCCAGCGAAGGTGGATCCCGATCAGGACGGCGGCGAGGTAGACGACGAACGCCTGGACCAGCGCGCGCAGCCCGCCCGCCAGCGCCTTGCCCGCCACGAGCGCCTCGCGCGAGGCGGGGCTGACGAGGTACTTGTGGAGGACGCCGAGGTCGCGCTCCCAGATGACCGCGATGCCGAAGAAGATCGCCGAGAACAGGGCGCTCTGGGCGAGCACCCCTGGCGCCAGGAAGTCCATGTACCCGACACTGCCGGTCTGGATGATGCGGGCCTGGGCGATCACCTGGCCGAAGACGACCAGCCACAGGATCGGCTGGACGGCCCGCGTCGCCACCTCCGTGGGGTCGTGGGCGAGCTTGCGGAGCTCCGCGCTGGCGACGGTCCAGGCATCGAGCAGGAAGCGGACCGGTGCGACGGGCTCAGCCGAGGCGGCGGGCCGTGCGGCGCGTTCGAGCGACGTCACGGAACGTTCCTCCTTCTTCGAGGCCTGAGCCGGTGAAGTGGGTGAACACGGCATCGAGCGTGGCGCCGGGGCCCACCTGGGCGGCAAGCTCGGTGGGGGTCCCGAGGGCGACGAGCTTGCCGAGGTGCATGATCCCCAGGCGCTCGCAGAGCTCGGCGGCCTCCTCCATGTAGTGCGTGGTGAGCATCACCGTGGTCCCGTCACGCTCGCGAAGCCTCCGGACGTGCTCCCAGACGGCGCGCCGGGCCACCGGGTCGAGGCCCACGGTCGGCTCGTCGAGGAACAGCACCGCCGGGCGGTGGAGCATCGCCTGGGCGATCTCGAGGCGTCGGATCATCCCGCCCGAGAACGTGCGGACCAGCTTGTCGCCCACGTCGGCGAGGCCCATGAACTCGAGTGCGTCGTCGATCCGCTGTCGGCGCTCGCCGCGCGGCACGTGGTAGAGGCGGGTCGAGATGTCGAGGTTCTCGCGGGCGGTGAGCGTCCCGTCGGAGGACAGCAGCTGCGGGACGTAGCCGATGGACCGGCGGACCGCGCGCGAGTCGCGGACGATGTCGTGGCCGGCCACCCTGGCCGCACCCGAGGTCGGGTCGAGCAGGGTGATGAGCATCTTGATCGTGGTGGTCTTGCCGGCGCCGTTGGGCCCGAGCAGGCCGAACACCTCGCCGTCGGTCACGTTGAGCGTCAACGCGTCGACGGCGGTGACCTCGTCGAAGCGGCGCGTCAGGGCTGCGCATTCGATCGCCAGTGCCGGCACGCTGTCGCCTCCTGCCCGATCGGTGCGAATGTCCGTCACACTTCGGGTCACGAACATTCTATCCTGCCCTCGTGGAGACGTCACCCGAGGCAACCGGCATCGCGCGGTCGACCGCAGAGGCCGTGCTGGAGTCCGTGCCGCCGGTCATGCGGGCGATCCGGGCGCGGATGCGCGAGGGGCGGGCCGAGGGTCTGTCGGTGCCGCAGTTCCGGGCGCTGCTCTACGTCCGCCGGCACCCGGGCACAGACCTCTCGAGCGTGGCCGAGCACCTGGGCGCGTCGATGCCGTCGATGTCGGAGCTCGTGTCGCGGCTGGTTCGCGACGGGCTGATGGTGCGCAGCGCGGACCCGGCCTCGCGCCGACGCGTGCGGCTCTCGCTCAGCGACGAGGGCGACCGGCTGCTCTCGGAGGCCCGACGCCGGACGCTGGACTGGCTGACCCTGCGCCTGGCCACCGCATCGCCGGAGCGGTTGGCGCGGATCGAGGCTGCGCTGCGCGAGTTGCGGTCGGCGCTCGATGAGGCTGCGGAGGCCTGACCTCCCCCCGTCGTCCTAGCGGACGATCGCTCGCCCGCTCCTGGCCCACGCGCTGGTCCCGCCCTTGACCGAGACCGCTCCCTCGAAGCCCTGCTCGAGGAGGTAGTTCGTCGCTTTCGTGCTCCGGCTGCCCGACGCGCAGATCACCGCATACGGCTTGTCGCGGCGGAGCTTGGCGATGCGGTCGGGAAGCCGCTTGACCGGGACGTGGATGGCGCCCGGGAGGTGACCCCGGCGGAACTCCGAATCCTCGCGCACGTCGAGCACGCGGACCGCATTCTGCTGGAGGAGGGCGTCGAGCTCGGCGACATCGATCGACGGGATGCTCGGGGACAGGCGGCGCAGGAACGAGAACACGGAGTGACTCCAAGCGGGGGCCCGCGGCAGGCCAAGGTGGCGGCGCGAAGGATAGCGGGTGGCGCGCCGGAGGGCCTTGGGCGCCTGTCTTGGCTTATCTGCTGCCGCGCTCAGGCGCCGGCCAGCACCCACTCCGAGCCCGACGGCCCGTCGCGGACCTCGACGCCCGCCGAGGCCAGGCGGGCGCGGATGAGGTCCGCGGTGGTCCAGTCCTTCGACGCCCGGGCGGTGTCGCGCAGCTGCAGCAGGACCTCGACCAGCGGCGCCAGATCGGCTCGCCGGTCGTGGGAGCCGCGGCCGGCCTGCTCGCCCAGGCGCACGACGAGCGCCTGGAAGGTCGCCGAGGCGTTGTCGAGGTCGGGGCTGTCCTCGCCGGCTCGGACGCGGGCGTTGATCGCCTCGTCGAGCGCCAGCAGCGCGGTCACGGCCTCGCGCACGTCGCCACCGTCGAGCGCCGCGCTGAAGGTCCCCTCCAGCTCCTGCATCTCCTGGCGCATCGGCACCGCAGGTCGGGCGGGCTGCTCGTCGGAGGCTGAACCCGCCAGGGCTGCCGTGTGGACGGCCTCGCTGGACTGCCCGGCTGCCAGCCCGCGAGCCGCCTCGCCGAGGGCCGACAGCGGGATGGAGGCACCGGCCTCGAACCGGGCGCTCCGCCCGCCGACGCGAACCGTCACGCCGCCCAGCCCGGCGACCGACGCCGACCCGGCCCCGAGGTCCAGGACCAGCGCCGTGTGGCTGTCGACGCCCAGCACGAACACGTCCTGCGGCAGCAGGGCCTCGAGCATCCGCAGGCGACGCTCGCCCATGTAGCAGAAGCGGGTGTCGTGGTTGCCGCCCTCGGCGTTGTCGTAGTGGGGGACGACCGCGGCCCGCAGCCCGGTCGCGCTGCCGAGCAGGTCCAGGCCCTCGAGCCAGTGCGGCGGCTCGCCCACCTTGTAGACCTCGTAGACCGGGATCGACACGACGCCCAGCGTCAGGGCGGCGGCGCTGGCCATCGTGACGATCCCGCCGCTCCGGAGCTTCTCCTCGAGCGCTCCGGGGATCGGCCCGCCGGTCCACTGGCGAAGCGCGTACGACGGGCTGCCGGGCCCGGCCATCAGGTAGCGGGCCGCGCGGATGCGGGCGAGGGCGGTCGCCGCGGTCACTGCGTCCACGTCGGTCGATCGGTACGACGCGACCTCGACCGGGTTGCCGACGCTGATGGCGAAGAACTCCATCGTCCGCGCCGAGAGGTCGTCGACGTTCTCCTGGAACCCGTACGGCGTGTCGAGGATGACCGCGGGCACCTGCCGGCCGAAGCGGTCGAACAGCGCGCGGTGGACCTTGGCCATCGCAGGCGCCGTCTCGCCCGAGCCCATGATCGCGAGGATGCGCGGGTCGCCGCCCACCGGCCCGCCGCTCACGCGAAGAACCCGTCGGCGACCGCGTCGGCCATCGCGTCCGCCACGGCCGCGGGGTGCTGGGCGTGGAGGTCGTGGTCGCCCGCGAACGGGTGGACCCGCGCCCGCGGCAGCCCGGCGAGCGCCTCCTCGACCACCTCCCGGCGGCCCTGCGCCTGGTCGTCGAGCCTGTCGGCACCAGCGGGCAGCAGCAGCACGGGGGCCGTCACCAGCCGGTACTGCTGGGAGGGGTGGTGGTCCCACATGCCGCGGAGCACCGTCAGGTGCCGCTCGAAGGTGAGCCAGGGGGCGATGGTCCCGTCCGGGAAGCGCTCGAAGTTGGCGAGCGTGCCGGCGATCCCCGCCTCGGGCCAGTCGGGGTGGGCGACGCGGATGTAGCCCTCGATCTCCGCGAGGCGGCGGCCGGCCAGCCGGGGCGGGGCCAGCGCCTCGCGGCATGCCTCCCACGACGGGAAGGCGCGCGACGGCTCGAACCAGCCGCCGTCCACGCAGACGATGCCGCGCATGATCGCCGGATGGCGCGCGCCGAGCTCGATGGCCACGTTGCCGCCCCACGACTGCCCGGCGACAACGGGGCGCGCGAGCCCCAGGGCGCCGATCAACGCGGCCACGTCGTCGGCCACGGTCGGGACGTCGTAGGGGCCGTCGGGCTTGGACGAGCGCCCGTGGCCCCGGAGGTCGACCGTGACGGCGGGGTAGCCCCGCTCAACGAGACGCGCCGCCACGCCGTCCCAGAGCCGCGCGTTGGACGCCAGCCCGTGCATCAGCACGAACGTCGGGGCGCCGGGGGCGGCATCTGGGGCTGGCCAGGTGTCGGCGGCGATCTCCACGCCCTCGGCGACCGGGACGCGACGCGTGTCCATGCGCACCATCTTGCCCCGAAACGGCGAGGAGGTCGATGGGGAAGGCCCAGCCAGCCGCCCCTCGGGGCCGATGCCGTGGGCTCGGCGATCACCGTGGGCGGTGTGCCGTTCCGGATCGTCGGCATCCTCCAGCCCAAGGGCATCCTCGACGACCAGGTGCTGGTGCCGCTGGCCGCCGTGCGCGACTACTTCGACGCCGGCAAGTCCCTGGGCGCGATCTCCGTGTCGGTGGTCCACCCGAGAACATCCCGCTCACGAAGTTCGCCATCCGCGAGCTCCTCCTCCAGCGCCACGACCTGGCCCATGGCACCGCCGACGACTTCACGATCATCGACCGGGCGCAGCTGCTGTCCGCGTTCGGGACGATCACCGGGATCCTGTCGCTGCTGCTGGCGGGCATCGCCTCGATCAGCCTGCTCGTGGGCGGGATCGCGGATCGTGAACATCATGCTGGTGTCGCCCTCGACGATCGCCCTGGCCGTCGGGTTCTCGCTGGGCGTGGGCGTCGTCTTCGGCGTCTGGCCGGTGCGACAGACGGCTCGGCTGGACCCGATCGCGGCGCAGCGGTGCGAGTAGCCCCGCCCTCGCGTCGCCCGCCCCGGCGCCGGTGCCTGCGGGGTGCTCGCGAGCAGGACGACCCCGATACGATCGGTCGCGTGAGGGTCACCCTGTTCCGCTCGCGCCGCACGGCGTTCGTCCTCGGCTGCTGGTCGTTCGTGCTCCTCGGCTGGAGCGGCCTGCTGGTGCCGTCGCTCGCCCGGGAGGTGGAGGGCGGGTTCGCCCAGACCGATGTCGGCCTCGGCTTCTTCTACTTCGTCACCGCGATCGCGTACGCGGGCGGATCGGTGCTCGGCGGGATGGTCACCGAGCGGGTGGGCCGCCGCCCGATCTACGCGGTCGCGGTGGGGCTGACGGGCGTGGGGCTGATCGCCCAGGGACTGACCGGCGACTGGGGCATGTTCCTCGTGGCCGGCGTGGTGCGGTCGGTCGGGTCCGGCGCGATCGACGGCGGCGGCAACGGGATGATCCTCGACCTGTACCACGACGCCCGCGGCGGCCGGCTCAACCTGCTGCACCTGTTCTACTCGGTGGGCGCGCTCGGGGCGCCGTTCGCGCTGGCGGCCCGCGACCTCATCGGCATCCCGTGGCAGGGCGTCATCGTCGCGAGCGGCGTCATCACGCTGCCGCTCGCGGCCCTGCTCGCCGTCACCGACCTCGCCGACGGCCGCGCCCGGCCGCACCGCGCGCATGGCGGCCAGCGCTCGAGCCTGCTCGCCCTGCCGCTCGTGGTGCTCGCGGTCTCGATCGGCTGCTACGTCGCGTCGGAGATCGGCGTGTCGAACTGGCTCGTGCGGTTCCTGGCGGCGGCGCCGGCGGCGACCGCGACCTCGGCGCTCGGCCTGTTCTGGGCGGGGCTCGCGGCCGGCCGGTTCACGGGCAGCCGCATCGCCGACCGCTTCGACCACGCCACGCTCGCGATCGGGGCGTCGCTCGTGGCGGGCGTCGCGCTGGTCGGTGCCGTGGCGGTGCCCAGCGTCGAGGCGTCGATCGTCCTGTTCGTGGTGGTCGGCTTCGCGTCGGGCCCGATCTACCCGCTCATCGTGGCGCTGGGCGGGGAGCGCTTCCCCGACCGCGCCGCCGCGGTGAGCGGCGTGATCGTCGCTGCGTCGGTGGTGGGCGCCGTGGTGTACCCGCCGCTGATGGGCGTGCTCTCGGTGACGGTGGGCCTGCCGACGGCGATGCTCGGGACCGCGGCCGTGTGCCTTGCCTGCGCCGCGGGGCTGGCCATCGTGGCGCGGATGCCGGCGGCGGGCGCGGGCGCGGCGCCGGCATCGGAGGGCCGCGTCGCCTGAGGCGGCCTACCGCTTCGAGCGCTTCTTGGCCTTGGACTTGTGCCGAGATCGCTCTGCGGGCGGCGCGGCTGGTTCCGCAGCGTCGCCGCCCTCGGCCGGCGCTTCAGCGTCGGCGTCAGGCTCGTCGGAGGCCAGTGTCGCCCGGGCCGTCTCCAGCTGCGCGCGCTGCTCGGGCGTCACCTTGGGGTAGTGCGGGTTGATCTGGACGAGCGCGTGGGCGATGGCCGCCGAGGCGATCATCCGCGCGTACGGCTTGTCGTCGGCCGGGATCACGTACCACGGCGCCCACTCGGTGCTCGTGTTCGAGAGCACGTCGCTGAACGCCTTCTGGTAGTCGCCCCAGAACGCCCGCTCCTTGACGTCGGCGGCGCTGAACTTCCAGTTCTTCTCGGGCTGGTCGATCCGGTCGAGGAACCGGCGCCGCTGCTCGTCCTCGGACAGGTGGAGGAACAGCTTGACGATCTTGAAGCCCTGGTCCGAGAGGTAGCGCTCCCAATCGTTGATCTCGCGGAACCGCCGCCGCCAGATGTCGCCGCGCCGCGAGCGGGCCGGCAGCTTCTCGAACTGGAGCAGCTCGGGGTGCACCCGGACGACGAGCACCTCCTCGTAGTAGGAGCGGTTGAAGATGCCGATCGACCCGCGGCCGGGGAGCTGGCGCGCGTAGCGCCACAGGTAGTCGTGGTCCTGGTCCTCGTCCGACGGGATCTTGAAGCTCGTGACCTCGACGCCCTGGGGGTTGACCCCGCTCATCACGTGGCCGATGGTCCCGTCCTTGCCGGCGGCGTCGATGGCCTGGATGATCACGAGCACGCCGTACGTGTCCTGCGCCGCCAGCCGTTCCTGGTATTCGGTCAGCAGCTCGGTCCCGGCCGCGAGGACGGCCTTCGCCTCGCGCGAGTCGCCACGGCCGAACTTGCCGGGCGCGTCGGTGGGGAAGTCCCGCGGGAGGCGCACCCTGCGCCCGGGTTGCACCCGGTAGGGCGCGATGAGATCGGCGATCCGCCTGGGCCGAAGATCTGCCATGGCAGCGAGTCCTTTCTCCCGACGCCCTCGTCGTCGCGCCGTCGGGCGCATCATCGCGCCTCGTGGACGTCGGCCGCCACCCGGCCGCCACCCGGCCGCCTCGTCGCCCCTGCTGGGGCGCCCCTCGCGGGCGCCACCCGGGCCTCGCCTACCCGAGCAGCTTCCGCATGGCGACGCCGGCATCGCGGCAGACGGTGGTGAACTCGATCGACTCGCCGACGGCAGCGGCAGCCTCGGATCGCGCGACCACCTCGTAGCCGAGTCGCGGGAACCAGTCGACCGCCGTCTCGGTCAGCAGGTACAGCTCGCGGACCGCCGCATCGCGGGCGGCATCCTCGGCGGCCGCGACGATCGACCGGCCGAGCCCCGTGCCCCGGACGGCCGAGTCGACGACCACTGAGCGAAGCAGCCCCGCGGCGCCGTACTTCTCCACGGCGGCCGCGGCGACCACCCGGCCGCCCTCGCGCCCGACCACGCCAAGCGCGAAGGCCTCCCGGGCGCCCTCGAGCGGCAGGCCGGCCGCCGAGAGCAGCGCCTCGACCGCCGGCACGTCCGCGGGCGTCGCCCAGTCGATCTCCATCAGCAGCAGCCGTCACCGCTGCAGCACGCGCTGTCGGCTGTCGCGAGGGGCAGCATGTCGAGCGTGATCCGCGGTCTCGGCGCCGCCACCGCCCCCGGCAGGGCCAGCGCGCCAGCGGGCCCCGGCTTGGTCGCCTTGATGATGGCGCTCGCCATGCCCTCGGTGACCATGTGCGTCGGCGTGATCTCGACATCGACGAGGCCCACCGCAGCCAGCCCCGCCGCGAACTCGGCGAACGACAGCGCCCCGGCGATGCAGCCCGCGAACGAGCCGCGCTCGGCCCGCTCAGCGGTGCTCAGCCGGTCGTCGGCCACGATGTCGGACACGCCCATGCGCCCGCCGGGGCGAAGCACGCGGGCGATCTCGCGGAACACCGCCGGCTTGTCGGCCGCGAGGTTGATCACGCAGTTGCTGATGACGACGTCGATGCTCTCGGCGGGAAGCGGGATGGCCTCGATGTGGCCCTTGAGGAACTCGACGTTGGTGGCTCCCGCCGCGGCGGCGTTGCGCTGGGCGAGGGCGAGCATCTCGTCGGTCATGTCGAGCCCGAAGGCGCGGCCGCTCGGCCCGACCCGCTTGGCCGAGAGGAGCACGTCGATCCCGCCCCCGGAGCCCAGGTCGAGCACGCGCTCCCCCTCGTGGAGCTCGGCCACCGCGATCGGGTTGCCGCAACCGAGGCTGGCCAGCACCGCAGCCTGGGGGAGCTCCGCGCGCTCGAGCGCGGAGTAGAGCTCGGGGCCGATCTCGTCGCCCGAGGAGCAGCACGCTCCCTCGCTGGCCCTGATCGCGGCTTCTGCGTAATGCGCCCGGACTTCGTCGTGGATCGCTTCGGTCGTCATGCAATGGCTCCTGGGGTTGTGATGGTAGGGCTGTCAGTTGCCGTTGGCGGCCCGGATCGCGCGCATGAGGCCTCCTGGTCCGACGGGCAGCAGGCGTCGCCCTCAGCTCGAATGGCTGCCGCAATCCGCATTCGAAGCGTCGCCGGCCTGCAGCACGCGGCAATCTGACGCGCCAGGGAGACGAGCCGGCTCTCGTCGCCTTCATGCCGACGCTCGTCGATGGACAGCTTCGCCAGTTCCAGCGAGAAGAGCATGGGTGGGGCCTCCGGGACGCCGTATTGATGAATGTCAATGCGCTCATCCTGCCAGCGACATCGAGATATGTCAATATGACGTTTGACATGAAGCGAATCACCGATCCCGACGCACTCCTGCTCCAGGGCGCGGCCGACCCGACCCGTCTCTCCATCCTGCGTCAGCTGTCGCGCGACGACGCCGAGGTGTGCGCCTGCGACTTCAACGCCTGCTGCGAGGTGGCGCAGCCCACGGTCAGCCACCACCTCAAGGTGCTGCGCGAGGCCGGCTGGGTGACGAGCGAGCGCCGCGGCTCGTGGGTGTACTACCGGCTGCGAGAGGATGCCGTCGCGCGCTTCAGGGGGCTCGCGGGCGAACTGGGCGGGCTCGGCGACCCCGGGACGGATGATGGACACCATCACTCCAGCAGGGCCGCCCAGGGACCGGCGGTGGGCTCGAGGCGCGATGCGGGCCAGGTGCCGCCCGCCGGGAGCGGCTCGGCATGCGCCGGCCGCCGGTCGAGTCGTCGGCCAGCCGAGGCGCCGGCCGCCGGTCGAATCGTCAGCCGCCGATCGTGATCCCCGCCGCGCGGCAGTCCGAGGCGAACGCGTCCTGGGCGTCGATCGTCGGGTCCCACCGATTGGGGAAGCCCACCAGCCGATCAAGCCCGGTGGCCGCCATCTCGCCCAGGTAGTCCACCCGCGCCTGGCCCACCGGCTGCATCGCCTCGTCCAGGGCGTAGAGCGAGAAGCGGAGCGTGCCCGGGTCGCGGCCGGCCGCCTCGCACTTCGCGCGGACCTCGGTCATCCGCTGGCGGATCTCCGAGGCCCGCAGGAACACGAAGTTGAGCTCGTCGGCGAAGCGGACGGCGAGCCCCGCGGTCTTGTCGCGCCCATTGCCGCCCACGATCAATGGGACGTGGCGCTGGATCCCCTTCGGCACGTTGACTGCGTCGCGGACCCGCGCGAACGGGCCCTCGTAGGTCGCATGCCCGGGGCCGAGCATCCGGGTGATCACCTCGAGATGGTCGGCGAACTGCGCCAGCCGCTCACCCGTGGGCGGGAAGCCATAGCCGTAGGCGAGCCACTCGTCCTCCTTCCAGCCGGCGCCGATCCCCAGCTCGAACCGGCCGCCCGAGATGACGTCGATGGTGGACGCCAGCTTCGCGGTCAGAGCCGGGTTGCGGAAGCCGCTGCAGACCACCATGTGGCCCAGCCGGACCCGCCGCGTGGCCATCGCGAGGGCCGAGAGCATCGAGAACGACTCGAACGTGATCTCGTCGGTGGGCTCGGGAACCGTGTGGAAGTGGTCGAAGACCCACAGGCTCTCAAAGCCGACCGCCTCGCCGTGCTGCGCCAGCGCCACACTGCGCGCCCACGCGGTCGCCGGGTCCCAGCCGTCGTACTCGCCCTTCCAGCCCTGGGGCACCATCAGCCCGACCTGCATCGCATCTCCCGATCCCTGCTGGCTCTGCCGTCTCGAGGATGGCACGGATCGCAGCGCCGGGGTCCCGAGAGCCGAAGTGCCCCCCACCATCAGGGGGCTCCGACGAGGCCTCGACGGTGCCATCATGGCGCCCGGGGGGAGTGTCGAGCCGCGCGCCCGAGAGGTCCCGTGGCCCGGCAGGCCCCTCACGGTCCACCCGGCAACGGCATCGCGGCCTGACCCCCGGGTGAGGGATGATGCGCCGCACTCGAGGGGCAGGCCGTCGGATGAGGGCAACGGACCGGCGAGGCCCGGTGGGCACTCTGGGCGCCACGCCGGACGGCCCTGGTGGCGGTCAGCCTCCCGGTGCTGACGAGGTCCGATTCCGGACGATCGTCGAGGGGATGATCGAGGGCGTCGCCCTCCTCGACCACGAGGGATGCATCCGCTACCTCAACGAGGCGGGTGCCCGGAACCTGGGGGGCTCCCGCGAGGAGCTCCCGGGCAAGAGCGTCTTCAGATC
>JAJYMP010000186.1 GCA_021786915.1 Chloroflexota bacterium | reverse complement strand
GGATCGGGGGCTCCGCCCTCCTCGGCCTGGGCACGAACGCCAGCGCGCCGACGGAGGTCAAGGCGGCGCTGGGAGCCGTCGGAGGGGCGGGAATGATCGGCGGCGGCGCTCTCGTCGCCGGGCCCGCCGGAGCTCTCGTCGGCTCGCTGCTCGCGGTCAACCAGACCCTCCAGGACACGACCGCGGCGACAACGGCGCAGGCGAGCCAGATCCACATGGCCCTGTCGCCGGCGCTCGCCGGGAAGTCGCGGGCCGAGCTCGAGACGGCCCTCGCTGCGACCCAGACCGGCATCCGCGACATCCAGGGCGCCATGTTCGGGCTCGGCGGCCTCGTCCACGGCGGGGCGGTCGATGAACTCAGAGCACAGCAGGGCGAGATCGTGGCGGCGCTCGATGAGCTCCCGAAATGGGGGCCGATCGGCGACTACCTCGGGCAGATTGCCTCCAACACAGGCGTCATGGCCAGGCGTTGGACGACCCAGCTGACGCCGGAGGGCATCCGTGGCCGGGCCGAGGCGAAGGGCAGGAGGCCCACCGAGTCAGGCGTCTCCGGCACGCTCCTCAAGGACGTGGCGCGGCGCCTCGGGTCCGGGCAACGAGACGTGAAGGTGGGCATGGTCGCCCTCATCCACGCGGTCCGGACCTGGAAGCCGCCTGCGCCGAAACCGCCGGTCGTGAAGGTGACCGTCGCGCCGACGACCGTCACCGTGAATGTGCGTTCGAACCTCACCGTCAGCGGCCGCCAGGTCGCCTCCGCCCTCACTCGCTACCGCCTCGCCACGGGTCGAGGGCCCGCGACCGCGCTGTGACCGCCACCGTCACGATCGCCGGTGCCGACGCCTCGCGCAGATACAGTCGCGAGCAATTCGATGCGATCAGCATCGAGCTCGCCGCGTTCGATGGGGACATCGGCATCTCCGCGATCCCGGTCCCCGACCCGGCCGGCGCCGATGCGGTCGCGACCGGTCGCCGCGTCCTCATCGCCGACGGCGCGTTCGTCGCCCTCGACGGCTTCATCGGGACGCGGAATCGGGAGCGGGGCGCGGCCGTTGCGCCGCCGAACCTCCTCAACGTCTACCAGGTTCAGGACGCAAACGTCCTCCTGACCGGCATGGTCGTCGAAAAGTGGGCCCGGCCGGCGGAGACGGACGTCGCCCGGGTCCTCGCGGCCGCGGCCGCCTGGTGGCCAAGCCTCGACACAACCTGGGTTCTCGCGACGAACCCCGTCGATCTCCCCCCGAAGACGTTCGACACGGATGCGTTCGCCGAGGAGTTCGTCGGCCACCTCGTCGAATGGACGGGCAAGACGCTCTTCGTCCACACCGCGACGGCGAGCGTTCGCCACCTCCACTTCCATGCCCTCTCCGAAGGGCACCTTGCGACGATCACCCTGACCGACGGAGCCGCCGATCTTTCCGCAAGCTTCCCGATCAGCGCCCCGAACCTGGAGCGCGACGGGCTCGATGTGCGTAACAAGGTGGTGGCGCGCGGGCCGTCGGGGGCGAGTGTCACCGTGTCCGACGCGACGTCGATCGCGGCCCACGACGCCGACGGCCGCAAGCACGAAGCGCTCGCGTCGTTCGATGCGGATGACACGACGGAGCTGACGGCACTCGCCAACCGCATGCTCGCCACACAGAAGGATGACCGCGACACCTGGCATGCCACTGCCGGCCCGTTCACATCGACCACCGCGGCCGCGATCGGGCCCGGCTACCTCATCGACGTGACCTCCGCCGTCCTCGGCGCCACGGCGACCCGCCAGCGGATCGCCCATCTCACGTGGCGTTACCAGCATCCCGCCACGTGGTGGGCCGACCTCGAGCTCGGCCATCCGATCCGGCTGCCCAAGCCGCCTGCAGCCAAGCCCGGCGCGGGCCCCTGCACGGACACCGCCGGGTCGCCGCTGGTGGCCAGCACCGAGCAGCAGGTCTACGTGCAGGGTGGGGGCGTGCGGATCAACGACACCGGGGGGGGCGCGCAGACCCTCTTCGAGGTCTACGGCGCAGGCGTGGATGTCGGCTGGGCGTGGGATCACACGACGGTGATCCTTGGGTGGGCCTGCCCGGCCGGGGTCCAGTACCACACCCCGCGGGAGTACCACCTCGTGATGCGGTTCGACACGACGGCCGCAGTCCGAACGGACTGCACCTCGGGAGCGCAACTGTCCTTCGCGGTGGACCCCGATTGTGCCTGCGGACCTTACGACCTCGTGAGCGGTGCCTACTGGTCGTCGGGGCTGGCATCCAACATGACGGTCGCCCGCTTCCGGCAGGGCAAGGTCATCACCCGGGTGGACCTCTCCCATGACAGCACGGTCAACGCCCCGACGGTTGTGACGATCCCGCCGCAGCACGTCAACTACGGCGGGCTCACCACGCTCGCACTTCGTCCGGCATGGTCCGTCGCGGCCAAGCTCAAGTGCTCGGCCTCGCTGCCCCCGGGCGACCAGAGCGGGTCCACCCACTGCAGCAGCGCCGACGCCGACATCACGCTCAACCACCTCATCACTGCGCCGCAACACTGGCTCCAGCCTGGAAATGTGCACGAGGCACGTCTCAAACTGGCGGAGATGACGCCCCTGCTGTCAGGCCTCACCCTCTCCGGCAGCGGGTGCCTGACCGATTGGATGACCGCCAAGTGCGCCACGAGCTCGGACGACGCCCACGTCCCGGCCGACAACTGCAAGGACGAATGCTGCGCAACCTGGTGGAAGGTCTGCGCCGCCTACCGGCCGGGGACGCTCCAGGTGATGGTCGGGGGCCGGCCCGTCCCACGCCGGGACTTCTGGGAGCATCACAGCCGCACGGTGTTCCGACTCCGCGTCGGGTCCTGCGAGGCCCCTCGCTACCGGATGGTGGTGGCGGGATGACCATTCGCCCTGAGCTGCTCCTCGACGAAACGCTCCGGATCGCCGAGCGGATCCGCTTGCCGCAGCACTTCACGAGCTTCGGCCGCGCGGCCTCCTTCGCGGAGTTGCGCGGCTGGGACAGCGGGCGGGTCCAGATGTTCCGCGACGGCGACGGGATCTACCGTGTCATCGAGGCCGGCGCCGACTGCGGCTGTCGGCATGCCGACGAGGTGCGCCGTGGGTGATGCGACCGATCACACCCACGACTTGGCACTCGACCCCCTCGAGCTCGACACCACGCGCGCCGACGCGGTCCGCGGCGTGCTCCAGATGGCCAACGGCGGCACGGGCCGCGACGACGCGATGGCATTGGGCACGACCTTCGACGCTTTCATCGTCTCCGCGTCGGATGTTCCATTCGGCGCGGTCGTCCGGCGCCACCCGTCGGGCGCCATCCCCACGACCGCCGCCGGGGCCACGGACGTGCTTGGGGCCGTCTGCGATC
>JAJYMP010000005.1 GCA_021786915.1 Chloroflexota bacterium | reverse complement strand
TAAACCCTGCGGACAACCCCGTGGAAATGCCACGAAACAGCACGAAAGCCCAGGACAGTCAGCCCTAAAGGCGCGAAGATTCAAAGCACAGGGTGGAGGTGAGCGGACAGCGTACGAACCGCTATCTCTTCGTCCAGCGTCCGAGCGCCACTCGCGCTGGCACGGGGTACGTCTCGTAGTAGACTTGTTTACGTGACTGAGGTTCCCGACTGGGCCCACAGCCGTGAGCACATCGAGCGGAGGTCGAGCCGGAAGGGCGAGACTGAGCCCGACATCCTCGTCGCGTGGGCGAACGAGGCATACCTGGACACGTCCGCGGTGACCTTCGACCCGGACTACGCGTCGCAGACCGGCCTCTCAGCGCGGACGATCGGCTGGTCCGACTCGGCCGGGTTCCTTGTCACCGTCATCACCGTCCGCGACGCGGACGGCCATCTGTGGGGCGCGACGGCGTTCCGTGCCAACGCCATCGACGAACGCCACTACCTCACGACCGAGGAGCAGTGATGAGCATCGAAAAGACCCTCGCCTCCGAAGCAGCCAACGCCGAGGCCCGCCGGGACACCGCTCCCGCACCCGATGTACGCGGGCAGCGCCGCGCCGGTGCCGGCAGCCCCGCCGTGCTCTCCGTCCGCCTCACCAAGGCTCAGCTCGAGCAGCTCTCCGCGCGCGCGGCCGCGGCCGGCATGCCGACCTCAGCACTGGCCCGCGACATCATCCTCGCCGCTTTGGGCGACGCGGACGCCGACCGCATCGCCGCCAAACTTGAAGAAGTCCTTCGCCGCACGCTCGCACCCAACCTGCTGGCGAGCTGACGGGCCGGTACGCCGCTGAGCGCGATCTGCCATCAGCCAGAGCGGCATCACGAGCTCGACGTCGGATTCGATTCTGGTCTGAGGCACGGCCAGGCACGACCGGCGCGGTTCGTACGCGCCGAAATTGTGGACCTACGTAGAGAGTTCTCAAACTCTGGTCCGTCAACAAAATCCCTGGTAAAGCGGCTACTCCGCCGGGCCGGAAGGGGCGGCAAAGTGGCTCAGGAGCCGCCGATGACGGTGTTTGAGGATGCGCGGGGTCCGAACGTGCGGGAGCTGCGACAGGCTCAGCGTCGGCTCTCCCCGGTCGAGCTGAAGGCGTTGATCGCCGACTACGAGGCCGGCGGTCGTGTCGGTGAGCTGGCAAGGGTCTACGGGCTTCATCGCACGACGGTCGCCGGGCACGTTGCTCGTGCGGGCAAGACTCGGCCGATTATGACCGAGGCACAGATCGACAAGGCGGTCGCTCTATACGGGGATGGGTGGACGCTGCACAACGTCGGCCGGCACTTGGGCGTGGCGGATCAGACGATCCGGCGGGTGCTGGTACAGCGGGCGGTGACGATCCGACCGGGCGGGCGCAGGAAGGTCATCGCGGCGGTGGCGTAACGAACCGGGCTCGGCGCTCGATGCCCTTCTGGCGGCACGATGCGACATCGGTGTTGATCGCGTCATCCGCCGTCGCGGTATTCAGTTCAATGAGGCGTCGCGGGCGGCTCTCCAGCCCAGCCAGGAACTCGTCTCCGCCTCACTGTGCGCCGTAGTAGTCGGCGACGGCGTGGAAGGATTGCTTGGGCTCCCAGCTCATGTCTGGGTAGGTCGTTCCTTTGCCGTGTCGGTAGGTCTTGACGAGGGCGAAGGCGTTCATGTCGAGGTCGTAGCGGGGTTCCTCGCTGAACGTGGCCCCGGCGGTGACGAACTCGGTAACGAAGGCGCCATCGATCCCGGCGGCGTCGAGGATCGTAAGGGTCTCGACAATCTCACGGGCCTGCATCGCCTCGTCGCGTACATAGTCCCCGTTTAGGCGCTGGCGAACGAACGGGAGGAGGTAGTGCAGGACAACCCGTATTTGGTCGGCGACGCCGACCCCGAGTTCTCCGCCTCCGCTCTCGGCACCCTGATACGTGCGCATCCCGAACTCGGTGTTGATGACCGGCTTGCCGAGCGCGAGGAGTGGTTGCAGCATTTCGGCGTAGCGGTCCTTGATCCGTGCGTCGCGGTAGTGGTCGACGCCGATCAAGTCGAAGCGGTCCCAGTCCACGTCCTCCCAGATCAGCGAGGCGTAGGTGAGGGGGCCGTGGTAGACGCCGCGGACTGCTGTGCTCGCGCGGGCGAGGAAGTCGTTGAGCCGGTCGTTAGGGCTGTGGTCTCCCGCCTTCATCCGAGTGAACGCCTCGCGGGTGCGCTTGCCGAAGTTGTTGCCCGGCACGATGCCATGCATCATGAGGGTCAGCTCGTTGCCGAGCACGAGAACGACACGGTCGGGGTGCTGTTGGCGCAGCTCCTCGGCCCGCTCCGCCGCCGCAACGTCATAGCGCAGCGTCTCATCGGCAGGCTTACCCCACAGCGCCGGTGACAGCCAAACTTCCAGGCCGAGGGCCAGCGCCCGCTCTGCGACCTGCACCAGCCTGTCAACGTCGCGGCCCATCAAGCGGACGGCATTGCAGTGCAGGTCGTCGCGAACGATCTGCAACTCGCGCTCCGCGGTGGCGAGGTCGAGCTTCGGGCGCGTGGGGAGCCCCCCGGCTCGCCGGCCCGAGAACACGATCCCCGTGTCGTAGGTCACGCCACGACGATTCACGAGACCGCACCTTGTGGTCCGCCGGTCGCGATCGACGACCCCACCTTAACTGCGCGATCAGAAATTTTGCGTGCCACGCAAGATAACGTAGCATGGGGTCATGACCGCCGATAGCTCGGCACGAAGCCCGCACTCGGGTGGATTGCGCGAACGCAAGAAGCAGGAGACCCGCAGCGCGCTCAGCCAGGCCGCGTTGCGTCTCGTTCTGGAGCGCGGGCTTGAGAACGTGCTGGTCGAGGACATCGCCAGCGCGGCGAATGTCTCGCCGCGCACGTTCAACAACTACTTCTCGTCCAAGGTGGAAGCGATCTGCGCCATCCGGATGGACCGTGCCGAGCAGATCGGCGCGACCCTACGCGAACGACCGGCCGGTGAGCCGCTGTGGGACGCGCTCACAGCCGCTGTGCTTGAGCACTACGAGGGCACAGATCAGGCCCTGGACGAGCAGCAGATGTATCGCATTCGCTTGCTGGGCACCGCACCCGAGCTGCGCGGCGAGACCCTGCGGATCGGCGCGGCGATGCAGCGCGCGCTCGCCGAAGCGATCGCCGATCGCACCGGGACCGACGTTGAGCAGGACATGCTCCCGATGATCCTTGCCGGAGCCGTCACTGCCGCGACGGGTGTCGCCATGCGGCGCTGGCTCGACGCCGACCCGCCCCGTCCTCTGCGACCGCTGCTCCAGCGTGCGCTGCACGACCTCGCATCCGCGCTCGCTCAACCTGACCAGACGGGAGGCCGCGG
>JAJYMP010000247.1 GCA_021786915.1 Chloroflexota bacterium | reverse complement strand
GCCGGGCAGAGCACCCTGGATCGCGTCGAGCTGCTCGAACGGGCCTCTCGCGCCGCCGCCGCGGCGGGTGCGTCCGGGCGGGCCCTCGCGCACATCCGGACCGCGCTCGATCTTGTCGATGCGGGGAGCGAGCCGCTGCGGGCGGGCGTGCTCCTCGACGCGCTCGGGCACCTCCTGCACCAGGCCGGTGACAGTGATGGATCGCTCGCCGCGCACCGCGAGGCAGTGCGGCTGGTTCCCGCAGCCCCGCCGTCGGCCGCACGCGCTCGGGTCCTCGAGGGCCTCGGAAGGCGCCTGATGCTCGCCGGCCAGAATGAGGAGGCGGCCGCGCTCACGCATGAGGCGCTCCACGTGGCGCGCGCCAGCGGCGCTCGCACGGTGGAAGCGCACGCGCTCGCCACGCTCGGCGCGTGCGAGGGCAACCTCGGGACCATCGACGCAGGCGCGGCCACGCTGCGAAGCGGACGGGACCTCGCCCTCGCCATCGGCGAGATCGCGGCGGCCATCCGGGCCTGGATCAACCTCGAGGTGGTGCTGCGGGTGGCCGGGCGGCTTGACGAGGCCGTGATCGAGGGAACCACGGGAGCCGAGTGGGCCGACGCGCACGGGCTCAGTCGATCGACCGGGGCGAGCCTGCGTGCGGCGAATGCGGGCGCGTTGTGGGAGCTCGGGCGCTGGGACGAGGCCGAGCGACGCCTGGAGTTCGTGCGCCGGGTGCTGCCCGGTGCCGAGGTCGAACCGCGCTCCGAAGCCGAACTGGTCTGCCAGCTGGTCTCGGCGGTACTCGACATTGGCCGGGGACGATGGGACGAAGGCGAGCGGCGACTCGCACGCACGCGCCAGCTCTCGCGTCCGACGACGCGCCCGATGTTCGAGGTCGTGGCGCGCTATGCCGACGTGCAGCTGTATCTGGCCCGCGGCGAGATTGCCGCCGCGCGCCAGTCGTCCGACGACCTGCTTGCCCGGCTCGTCGGCCTGGACCCGGCCAATCTCACCTTCTTCTCGGGCACGATCGCCGAGCCCCTCCGGGTCGAGGCCGAGGTCGCGGCCCGCGCGCGCGCCACCCGCGACCCCGCTGCCGTCGACGAGGCGCGACAGCGGGGCGGCGCGGTCCTCGCCCGGGCTCGGTCGCTGATCGGATCCGTCCTTCCCGGGCGACCTGCGTTTTCCCCCCGGCTGCGTGCGGCCCTCGCGCTCTGTGAGGCGGAGTGGTCGCGCCTCGAGGGGGCCTCGGATGTGGGCCTCTGGGCGGACGCTGTGGCAGCCTGCGCCGCCGCGAGCCAGGGCCTGGTGCGTCCGTACGCGCTGTACCGGCAGGCCGAGGCGATCCTCGGTACGCCAGGCGACCGATCCACCGCAGCGGCCGTCCTGCGCGAGGCACATGTCGCGGCCGAGTCCATGGGCGCGGCGCCGCTGCGCGCCGAGATCGAGGCGCTCGCGCGGCGAGCACGGGTGTCGCTCGGCGCGGCAGCGGGTGACGGGAGTCACCCACAGCCGGCGCTCGCGCGCTTCGGTCTCACTCGTCGCGAGCGCGAGGTGCTCGCCCTCCTCGTCGCCGGGCGCACCAACCGCCAGATCGGCGAGGAACTCTTCATCAGCGAGACCACGGCGAGCGTCCATGTCTCGAACATCCTGGGCAAGCTCGGGGTGGCCGGACGCACCGAGGCCGCCACGCTTGCGCAGCGGTTGGACCTGCAGGGAGATCAGTCGCGCTGAGGCGGCCCGTCGGTCACGGCGGGCCGCCTCAGTTGCGGCGATGCCACCCGGCGGCACCGCCGGCCCTGCATCGTTCAGCGGGGCCTGGGCCGCCAGCCGTCAGGCGCAGCCGGGCCCACCACCGTCGCGCGCGTCTCCGCCGCCAGCGCGAACAGCGCGGGTTGGATGTCCTGGCTTCCATCGACGAGCGCGGACCGAAGCGGAGCCGCGGCCACCGGTGTGGAGTTCGATGCGGACTCGGCCGTCGAGGCGAACCGGTGCGCCGGGGTGATGTCCTGGTCACCCGCCACGACGACGCTCGACGCGCGCTGAGCCGACGACGCCGCGAGGTGGACCGCCGCGCCCGACCGTTGCTGCCCGGTGCGCGTGACGTCGAGGGACGTCCTGGACACCACGAGCGCCGTGGTGAACGCCGCGCCGAGCAGGGCCAACCCGATGAGAAGTGGATACAGCGTGCGCTCGATCTTGACCATCGCCCTCTCCCTGCTCCCCGAGGCAACCGCCTCGGACTCCGTGAAGCGCCGGACCGCGCTCCGATGAGCGTGAGACTGGGGCTGAGGGGTGGGCGGCCGCATCGAGCGGTTGCAGTAAAGCGCGCACGGCCGACCCTCAATCCTGGGTGGAGGGTCGGCAGCGACCTAAGGTTCGTTCATTCCAGCAGGCGCAACACGATGGGCTGCCCTCGTCACAGGGCGGACGGAAACGACCCCGTTGCAGGGCCAGCTCGCGGGGGATCGGCAACACCGCGCCTCAGCGCCCTGGCGGGAGCTTCCCTTTCCGACCGAGCCGAGTCTGGCCACTCGGACCAGGGCTCACGGCTGTCGGTCGGTTCGATACAGGTGCATGAGGCCGCGCGTGAATGCCGTCCGCCAGGCGGTGGAGTGCTGCTCGTCGGGCATGATGTCGGCGCGGACGGCCACCTCGGGCAGGTGGCGCAGGCGGTCGGTGAAGACGCGAACGTCGGCAACCACGTTCATCCTGGCGAACGCGGCGAGCGCCGCGTCGGGCATGGTGGGCCAGCTCCGCTCGGGATGGTCGCCCTCGCGGTCTCCGCACGCGAGATACACGTCGCGCGGACCGTCCTGCGCCGCGGGGAGTCGCTTCGTCGAGGAGCAGCCGGTCGTCCCAGTAGAGGGATGGGCTGACGGCCAGGTAGCGCCGAAATGTTCCCGGCCGTGTCAGCCGGGTCCAGCGGGTGAACAGCCCACCGAGCGCGTGCCCACCCAGCCCGCGGTCCGCCGCGTCGAGCGGGTAGCTCGCCTCGAGGTGCGGCACGAATGACTGCCCCCAGGATCGGGCTTGGTAGCCGACGGAACCGTCGGAACCGACATGCCTCCGCCGGAGACGAGTTCATCAAGATAGGACTCGAGCTTCCTCGCCCATTCGGGCTCGTCCAGCCAGTGCTCGAACCTGACCGGCGGTGCCGGACACGCCAGGGGCGCCCGGCGGAAACCGGGCGCCTCGGGGGAGGTCGCATGACGACGGTCCGGCTGTCAGCCCTTGATCACCTGCAGGAGGACCGCCGGGTAGGCCCAGTCGGTGTCCTCATAGGACGTGTGGCAGCCGACGTAGTACGCGGCACGTGTCAGGGTCGTCGTCATCGTCTGGCCCGAGTTCACGTACTCGACCGTCCCGTCCGCGCCGATCTG
>JAJYMP010000535.1 GCA_021786915.1 Chloroflexota bacterium | reverse complement strand
GACGCGATGAGCGCCGTCGCTGACGCGACGGCGGTGCTAGCCCTCCGCGATGCGATCCGGGGCGAGGCGGCGGCCGAGCAGCTCGCGGTCCCGGCCACGCTCCAGGCCGCCTACCAAACGGCCGCGAGTCCCGCTGCGCTCAAGAGGGCCGTCGAGGACGAGCAGGCGCTGCACGGGTCGCTGGACGCGGTGGCGGCGGCAGACGACGCCCTCCAGGCGCCGCGCGACTGGCTGGTCACGCTGGGCCTCGTCGGCCAGGACCCCTCGGGCGAACTCGCCGCGGCCCGGGCGGCGTGGACGGCAGGCGACGCGTCCAGGGCCGCCGCCGGGGCCGCCAGTGCCCACGCCGCTCTCCTGGTGGCCCCCGACGCGGGCAGGCTGCGACTCGTCGCGATCGGCGCCGGGATCGTCGCCCTCGCGCTGCTGGCGGTCCTCGCCGTCACGATCCTCCGTCGACGATCGGCCTCGAGGAGGCGAGCGTCGGCTGCCGCGGGAGCGTCGTCTACCTCCCCGGGCCTGGCGCTGGCGGCCGGCGCATCGGGAGGCGGCTCGACCCGGGGCCTGGTACCCGTCGCTGCGCGCCCCGCCCAGACGCCCCTGGGCGGCACCGCCTGGCTTGCCCCGGGCAGCGCCCCGGGCCGCGGCGAGGCTCCTCCGGGGGGCGCCGACTGGATCGACCCGAGCCTCGCCCCGCCCCCGCCGCCGCCCTGGTGGGCGCCTCCCGTGCCGACAGCGCCCCCAGAGCTACCCGGGCCGTACCCTATACTCCCGGCCAATGCGGCGGCCGGGCCCACGCCCCAGTCCCCGGCCGAGCGGCAGGACGAAGGAGCGCAGTGATCGTCATGGCCACGGCCCGGGACGCGGTGAGCGCTTGATGGGTCTGCAGCGCACCCGCCCGTCCATGGAGATCCTCTCGGGCGCGACGGCCGACGTCTACTTCGCGCGCGCCAACAGCATCCTCGACCGCGAGGGCGTCGACCCCGTGGTGACGATGGAGGTCTTCTGCCGCGAGGACGCGGTCCTGTGCGGCATGGGCGAGGCGACCAACCTGATCGGCCACGTGCTCGCGGACGAGCCGGACGCCGTCGTGGAGGCGATGGAGGACGGCGACCTCGTCACGCCCAAGGAGGTCGTCCTCCGCATTCACGCCCGGTACCGCGCCTTCGCCCTCTACGAGACCGCCATGCTGGGCATGCTCTCGCAGTCCACGGGCTGGGCAACCGCGGCCCGCCGGTGTGTCGAGGCCGCGGCCCCGCAGCCGGTGATCTCGTTCGGCGCCCGCCACGTGCACCCGGACATCACCGACGTGCTCGACTACGCGGCGATCGTCGGCGGCTGCGTCGGGGCGTCGACCCCGGCCGGCGCGCGACTCGCGAAGCTCAACCCAACGGGCACCATGCCCCACTCGCTGGTGCTGATCTTCGGCGACACCGTGCGCGCCGCCGAGGCGTTCGACCGGGACATGCCCCCCGACGTGCCTCGGATCGTGCTCGTGGACACGTTCAAGGACGAGGCGGAGGAGGCGCTCCGCGTGGCCAAGGCACTGGGCGACCGGCTGTACGGCGTCCGCCTCGACACGCCGTCGGAGCGCGGTCGCGTCACCGCCGACCTCGTGACCGAGGTTCGGGCACGGCTCGACAGCGAGGGCCACGGCCACGTGCGCATCGTCGTGTCCGGCGGCCTGACCCCCGAGCGGATCCAGTACTTCAAGGAGAAGGCCGCCCCGGTCGACTCGTTCGCCGTCGGCAGCTACATCTCGGGCGCGACGCCGATCGACTTCACCGGCGACATCAAGGAGATCGACGGGCAGCCGATCGCGAAGCGTGGGCGGATCCCCGGCGTGACGGTGAGCCCGCGGCTCAAGACCCTCGACCTCGCCGCCTGGCGCGACTAGCGACCGGGCTTCGGGGCGGGGCCATCCCGGCCGACCCGCCGACGGCCCGACCGCCCGACCGCCAGACCGCGGTCAGCCCCTGCGCGGGCGCCCCCGAGCCGATCGTGCGAGCATCCGGCCATGCAGGACGACGCGCCCTCGGCCCCTGGTGGGCCCGAGGAGTCCGCCTACGAGCTGCTCCAGCGCGGCCGGTCGCTGATGCTGCGCCGGCACAACGCGCAGGCGGCCGTCGTGCTCGAGCGCGCCGCGCGACTCGAGCCCGGCCGCGGGTCGATCCTCGAGGCGCTCGGACGTGCCTGCTTCAATGCCGGCCAGCATGACCGTGCGCGGGAGGTGTTCCAGGCGCTCCTCGAGGTGGACCCCTCCTCGAGTTACGGCCACTTCGCCCTGGCCCAGAGCCTGCGCAAACTCGACCGCGTCCCCGAGGCGGTGACCCACCTGCGGCTCGCCTGTGCGATGACACCCGAGTCGGCGCTCTACCGCGGGGCCCTCCGCCGCGCGCTGGCGGGGTTGCCGGAGACGCCCGACCGATCTTGAGGGGGGCGATGGCGCAAGGGCGCCCGGGGCGCACGCCGACCGGTCGTCTGCCGGTGTCCCGGCAACAAGCGCCAGCCGGCTCCGACGGCCAGCCGGCACCCTCATCGGGCCGTGAGCGGGCTCCGTCTTCCCCCGCCGTCAGAGCTCCGTCAGCCGGCGCCGCCCCGGCTCATCCGGTCGAGCCACAGGACGCCCAGAATCGTCTTGGCGTCGGCGATCTGCCCCGCCTCCACGAGGCGGAGTGCCTCGTCCAGGGGCAGGTGTCGCAGCTCGAGCGCCTCGTCCTCGTCGGGCGCTAGACGATCGTCGTCGTCGGCGACCGCCACCAGCCCCTCGGCGAGGTAGAGGTGCATCTTCTCGGACGCGAAGCCGGGCGCGGTCCAGAAGGACGCCAGCTTGCGCCACGAGGCGGCTCGGTGGCCGGTCTCCTCCTCCAGCTCGCGACGGGCGGCGACGTCAGGGTCCTCTGTGACGCCGTCGTGCACGTCGAGTGTTCCGGCCGGGATCTCGAGCAGGCCCTGGCCGGCCGCCACGCGCCACTGGCGCACGAACAGCACCCGGCCGAGCCCGTCCACCGCGAGGATCGCCACGGCTCCCGGGTGGCCCACGATGTCGCGCGTGCTGCGGCTCCCGTCCGCGCGCTCGATCGTGTCGACGCGGAACTCCATGTAGCGCCCGCGGTGCACCACCTCGGACGCCACGACGCGCTCGGCCAGCGGGTCGTCAGCGGGAAGGGGATCGGGAGCGTGGTCGGTCATGCGGGCCTCCAGGACGTGGAACGACCGGCCCGCGGCGCGACGGGCCGGTCGTTGCCGAGGGTGCGAGTTCGAGGGCTAGGCGACCGCAGCGGCCGCTGACGGCACGAGCGCGTCGCCGGTCTCGGTGTTGAACATGTGGAGCTTCTCGCTCGGCAGCTTGAGGTTGAGCACGTCGCCCG
>JAJYMP010000619.1 GCA_021786915.1 Chloroflexota bacterium | reverse complement strand
CGGCCCGCCGTGATCGTGCTCGACGTGCTCCTCCCCGACGTCGACGGGTTCGAGGTCGCCCGTCGCCTCTCGCGGGACGGGCAGCGGGTTCCCATCCTCTTCCTGACCGCCCGCGACGACACCGCGGACAAAGTGCGCGGCCTTACCATCGGCGGCGACGATTACGTGACCAAGCCCTTCAGCCTCGAGGAACTGATCGCCCGCATCCGGGCCGTGCTGCGCCGCGCCAACCTGGCCGACGTGCAGTCGGCGCGCCTGGCGTTCGCCGACCTCGAGCTCGACGAGGAGAGCCACGAGGTGCGGCGGGCGGGGACGCCCGTCGAGCTCACCGCCACCGAGTTCAAGCTGCTGCGCTACTTCCTGGCCAACCCCCAGGTCGTGCTCTCGGCGGCCCAGATCCTCGACCACGTGTGGAGCTACGACTTCGGCGGCGACCCGAACGTTGTGCAGCTGTACGTGAGCTACCTGCGCCGCAAGCTCGACCCGCTCGGGCCGCCCCTGATCCAGACCGTGCGCGGGGTGGGCTACGTCCTGCGCCCGGCGAAGAGGTAAGGGACGTGGCGCTTCGGCTGCGGCTCCTGCTCGCCCTGGTCGCGCTGGTGGTGGCGGGGCTCCTCGCGGCCGACCTCGCGACCTACGGCGCGCTCCGCGCGTTCCTCCTGGAGCGGCTCGACACGCAGCTGCAGGCGGCCACGAACCCGGTGGCGCGCATGCTGACGTTCGGCACTCCGCCGGGCCTGCTGGCCTCGGGCGGCAGCGGGCCGACCGCGCTGCTCTCGCCGGGCACCTTCGTCGAGCTGCGCAACGCGGGGGGCAAGGTGGTCAACCGCGCGACGTTCTCGCTCGACGGCAGCGCGGCGCCCGCTCCATCGCTGCCGGCCGCGCTCCCGGGGTCGGGGGCGACCCAGACGAGCGCGGAGCTCTTCATCGCGGCCGCCGCGGATGGGTCCCCGAGCTACCGGGTCCTGGCCGCACCCCTCGAGGGCGGCGGCACCGTGATCATCGCGATCCCCCTCTCCGACCTGGACGCCACGCTGGCCCAGCTGGCCGTGATCGAGCTCGCGGCCGGCCTGGCGGTGCTCGTCCTCCTGGGCCTGGCGACCTGGTGGATCGTGCGGCGTGGCCTGCGACCGCTGGAGCGCATGGGCGAGACGGCCGGGCTCATCGCGGCGGGCGATCTCGCCCGGCGGGTGGCGGTCGACGATCCGCGCAGCGAGGTGGGACAGCTGGGAATCGCGCTCAACGCCATGCTGGAGCGGCTCGAGGCGGCGTTCGCCCGGCAGGCCGCCTCCGAGGAGCGCCTGCGTCGCTTCCTGGCCGACGCGTCCCACGAACTGCGCACCCCGCTCACCTCGATCCGCGGCTACGCCGAGCTGTTCCACCGGGGCGCGGACCGGCGGCCCGCCGACCTCACCACGGCGATGCGGCGGATCGAGGAGGAGGCGGCCCGCATGGGCGTCATGGTCGAGGATCTCCTGCTGCTGGCCCGCCTCGACGAGGACCGGACGCTCGAGCGGGCGCCGGTCGACCTCGCCCGGGTCGCCGCCGACGCGGTCGCCGACGCCCGTGCCGCCGACCCGAGTCGCCCGATCGCTCTGGAGGCGCCCCGTCCGATCGTCGTCACGGGCGATGACGCCCGCCTCCAGCAAGTTGCGGCCAACCTGCTGGGGAACGCGCTCGCCCACACCCCGGCCGGGACGGCGATCGTCGTCCGGGCGGTCCTGCGTGACGGGCGCGGCGTGCTGGAAGTGGCCGACGAAGGACCGGGCCTGGGCCAGGTGGAGGCGGGGCGGGTGTTCGAGCCCTTCTTCCGGGCCGATCCGTCGCGCAGCCGCACCTCGGGTGGCGCGGGCCTGGGTCTCGCCATCGTGGCCGCGATCGTGGCCGCCCACGGCGGCACCGTGAGTCTCGATACGGCGCCCGGCGCAGGGGCCACCTTCCGCGTGGCAATCCCGGCGGCGGGTGAGTCCACCCGCGCGGCTGAGGGACCATAGGCCTGCATATGCTGCCCGAGCGGTCCGCCCACGGTCACGGAAAGCCGGTCCTGCACGCGCTCCGGACGCCGGTGTCGGGGAACGTCTGGCCCTGCGACGCGATCAAGCGCGCATGCGGGCGGCGGGTGGGCTCCGACCCGCATGCAGGGGGCGCACGATGGCCCACGTGGCGGGCAGGCAGCCTCGGATGGTGCCGGCATCAGGCGATACCGAGCACAGGCCTCCGTCACGAACGCGGGGCGGAACATCGGCAGGATCTGACAATGGGCGGCCGCCGGTCCGCGTCGACGAGGTCACCGACGCCGGACCCCCGCTCTTCAATGCCCCAGCGAAGAGCCGCCAGCGGGGCCAGACGGCGCAGCGCGTGGTCATGCGCTGGGAGACGTTCCGGCCAGCGGCGAACCCGGTTATCGTCGAGGAGCGGCAACCCGTTCGCCCGAACACGGGCGACGGCCGTGGACGGCGCGCGGGACGGCGCGCGCGGAAAGGAGCGACGGGCCGTGGAGACGGTCGAAGCCCAATGGCGCGACGGCAAGCGATTCGATCTCACCCTGTCCACGGGCGACGGCCTTTCCCTGGAAGGCTGGCAGCCTGCCACGGACCTGGTGCTGGCGGGCCTCGCGGCATGCAGCGGTCGCACCTTTCTCGCCGTCCTTGGGCGCATGCGGCTGGCGGTTGCCCACCTCGAGTTGCTCATCGACGCCGAACGGAGCGTCGATCCTCCGGAGCTCTTCACCCGGGTGACCGTCCACTGGCGGATCTGGCTGGGCGATGCACCCGAGGAGCGCGTGCGCCACGCGCTGAGCTTGGCGCGGGAGTACTGCACCGTGACGCAGATCCTGCTGCGCTCCGCCGACGTCGTCATGGAAACCGATGTTCACCCAGGCAGGTGGCCCGACCCGGCGGACGCACCAGGGGCCGGGAGCGACGGAACAGCGGGCCCGTGACGGCGAGTCGGGCGAGGGTCGCGTCCCGGATGGATAGCTCGCTTCGATGGGCGCCGACAACGGCAGGTTCGGGCCTGCTGCGCCCAGGTGCGGCCGTCTCGGTGACCGCTCCGGCGAGGCCGGGTCCGAGGAGGTGCCCGACGGTGCCTGGAGTTCGCCCCGCAGACTTGGGTTCGGCAAGGCACGGCCAAGTCCGGCAGCTGCCGATGGGTACGCGTCGGCGCGCCTTGGCGTCAGCCCCCTGATCCCGAGCTGTCGGATACGGCCCGCGCCGAGCCGACCGTCGGGTCCTGGTGTGAACGCACGTCCGTCCGTGCCAGTGGTCCAGCCTTCGGCCGAGGCACCGGCGGGAGGGGCGCCGCTGCCAGATTCGCGTCCGCGGTCGCTGCTGCGGCACCCGTCGCACGCCCGACGTGATCCCTCGCACCCTGGG
>JAJYMP010000525.1 GCA_021786915.1 Chloroflexota bacterium | reverse complement strand
GCGCCTCCGGGTCGCGGCCCTCGAGGGCGCCCTTGAGCTGCGCGTCCACGACCTGGGTCTCGCCGCCGGCCTCGCGGTCCGCGAGCACCTCGCCCACGCACAGGATGGGGCGCAGGCCGCCCGCGAGCGCCCGGTCGAGCTTCTTGCCGATCAGGGCGTCGGTCTCGCCGAAGTAGGCCCGACGCTCGGAGTGGCCGAGGATGACCCAGGTGGCCAGTCCGGCCAGCATCGGGACGGACACCTCGCCGGTGTAGGCCCCGGCAAGCTCGTGGTGGACGTTCTGGGCCCCCACGCCCACGTCCTCGCCGGCGAGCCCGTCACGGACCGCGGCGAGGCTCACGTAGGGTGGGCAGATCACGCGCGTCACGCCCGGCTCCCGGGTGCGGGACGCGATGGTCCGGGCAAGCTCGCCGGCGTCGGCGGGGGTGGTGTTCATCTTCCAGTTGGCGGCAATCACAATCGGGCGCATGCCGAGATCATGCCAGAGGCGATCGCGTGGCCTCCGTGCCCACCGGCACGCCAGAACGCGACGCGCGGCCCGCTCGGCGGCCCCCGGAGGCCTCCCCGACCCTGCCGGATGGACGGTAGCCGCGCCGCCGGCCGATCCCATCGTCGTCGTGGAGGGCCAGCCGCTCGAGCCGGTCGAGCGCCCGCTGGACGGCTGAGCGGTGGATCTCCAGCCTCGCCGCGATGTCGGACAGCGAGGCCTCGGGGGTCTCGCGTCGGGCCTCGGCCACCGCGCGCACGGTCCGCGGCTGCTCGGCGAGCCGGCCGTCCCCGTCGAGCAGCTCGATGGCGGCGAGCTGGCGGCCGGCCGCAGCGACCGAGCGCTGGAGGTTCGCCGATTCGGCGTTGATGACGCGGTTGAGCTCGCCGCGGAGGCTCCGCGCGACGCCCCGCGCCTGGAGCTCGAGCAGCGCGGCGCTGGCGCCGATCCGCCCCAGGAACGCGGCGATGGACTCGGCGCTCTTCCAGGTGACGACCCCCGCGCCGCGCCGGACGCGCCATGACGCGGGGAGGCCCACCTCGGCCAGTCGCCCGGCGAGCATCTCCGCCTCCTCGATCGGCACCACGAACTCGAGGTGGGCGCGCCCCGCAGCCAGGCTGAGCGATCCGCGGGCGAGGAACCGGCCGCGGAGCCAGGCCATGCGGCAGTGCTCGGGAGCCTGGGCCCACGCGAACGACGCGGGCGGCAGCGTGATGGCCCGGCGGACGCCGTGGGGCCGCGGGGATCCGGCATGGCCACCCAGGCGCACGGCGAGCCGGGCCACCGTGGTCTCGCGCGTGACGAGGGCAGACCCCAGGCCCGCCAGCTCGGCGATCCGGTCGCAGGGGCGGGCGGGGTCCACCGCGGCCACCTCGGCCCGCAGCGCCGCGACCAGGTCTCGCTCGGTCTCGGACATCCCGCCCTATGCGGACCGCTCAGCGCGCGCAGAGGACGGCCGGCGACGGCGGCCGCCCTCCCGGTCCCACGCCCGCATGACCGAGGCGGCGAGGCGCTCCGGGTCGTGCCGCCGTGCGTTCGCCCGGTCGACGAGGTCGTCGAGGACGAGCCTGGCGCCGGTGTGCTCCTTGGGCGGCCAGCGCAGCCGAACGGCCTCGCCGGTCCAGCCCTCCCCACCGACGCCATCGAATCGGTTGTTGGCCAGCACCACGTCGGGCAGGTGCGCGACGTCGTGGAGCGCGAGCGCGTCGAGGTGGTCGGCCAGGTCGTATCCCGAGGTCTCGCCGGCCTGCGTGGCCACGTTGCACGCGAAGACCACGAGGGCCCCCGACGCGGCGATCGCCTCCCGGATCCCCGGCACGACGAGTGCGGGCAGGAGGCTCGTGTAGAGGCTGCCGGGCCCGAGCACGATCACGTCCGCGTCCGCGATGGCCCGCAGCGCGTCCTCGGTGGGCCGCACGTCGGCGGGCGTCACCCACACCCGCTCGATCCCGGTCGTGTGGGCGATCCTGCTCTGGCCCACGACCTCGGACCCGTCCGCGAGGCGGGCGTGCATCGTGAGCACGGTGCCCGTGGCCGGCACCACGCTGCCGCGCACCGCGAGGACGCGGTTCATCTCGCGAACGCCCTGCTCGAAGTCGCCCTTCTCGAGCTGCACGAGCGCGGCCAGGAGCAGGTTGCCCACCGCATGGCCCCCCAGGCCGGCCTCGGCGGCCGCGAACGGCCCGTCCACGGGCATGCCGGCAGCGTCGGCCGCCGAGGGCTTGTCGGGCTCGGCCGCCGATGCGGTGGCGGGGCCGGTGCCCGGGAAGCGGTACTGGAGCAGGCGCGCCATCAGCGGCTCGGAGTCGGCGAGCGCCACGACGCAGTTGCGGATGTCGCCCACCGCAGGGATGCCGAGCTCGGCGCGCAGGACGCCCGAGGAGCCGCCGTCGTCCGCCACGGTGACCACCGCCGTCAGGTTGGACGTGTGCTCCTTGAGGCCCCGCAGCAGCGTCGAGAGGCCCGTGCCGCCGCCGATCGCCACGATCTTGGGGCCGCGGGCCAGGAACCGCTTCTGGTAGATCACCTCGACCATCGGCTGGTCGCGGTCCCACAGCGCGAACGGGTCCACGAGCGCCCGGACCAGCCGGTACGAGCCCAGGACGAACAGCAGCACGCCGGCGCCCCCGAGCAGGATGCCGCGCGCCTGGTAGGGCAGGAACTGGAACGTCAGCAGGTTCACGAGCTGGCCGAACGGGTCGTCGGGGTTGAGCGACGCGGTCAGCTGGCGCAGCAGGTGCGCGATCCCGAGGGCGAGGACGACGAGCCCCACGAACGCGACGACGAGCCAGCGCTTGACCCCGATCCCGACGGTGAGCCAGCGGCGGAGGTTCACCGCTCGAGCTCCCGGTGGAAGACCGAGACAGGCCCGAAGCCGCGCTCCCGCAGCCACGCTGCCAGCTCCTCGGTCATCACGATCGAGCGGTGGAAGCCGCCCGTGCAGCCGATGGCGATCGTGAGGCGCGTCTTGCCCTCGTCGACGTAGGCCGGGACGAGCAGGTCGAGCAGCTCCCGCAGCTGGGCGAGGAACGCCTCGGCGATGGGCTGGCCCATGACGTAGTCGCGGACGGCCTCGGTCAACCCGTTCTGCGCCCGCAGCGACTCGATGTAGTGGGGGTTCTTCATGAACCGGACGTCGAGCACGAGGTCGGCCTCCAGGGGAACGCCGTACTTGAACCCGAAGCTGATCAGCTGGATCGACAGCTGGTCGGAGTTCTGGACGTCTCCGAGGCGCGCGAAGATGCGCTCCCGCAGCTCTCGCAATGAAGAATGACTGGTGTCGATGACGACGTCGGCCTGCATGCGGACGCTCTCGAGCATCGAGCGCTCGAGGGCGATGCTCGTGGCGATGCCCCGCTCGTCCGCCAGCGGATGGCGGTGTCGGGTCTC
>JAJYMP010000023.1 GCA_021786915.1 Chloroflexota bacterium | reverse complement strand
CTCGGCCCCGAGCTCGCGGTAGAGCTCGACGGAGTTCATCATCATCGTCGTGAGCGAGAGCGACGAGCGGAGCTGGCCCACGAGGCCGGCCGAGTGGAACGTGGAGCCGCTCGTCAGCTGGGCGCGCTCCACCAAGGCGACGTCGGTCCAGCCGAGGCGGGCCAGCCAGTAGAGGATGGCGCAGCCCCCCACGCCGCCGCCGACGACAACGGCCCTGGCGCGCTCGATCATGGGCGAGTCTGCGGCCCGCGCCGGGTCTCTTCGAAGGAGGTGGGGCAACCGGTCAAACGAGCTCCTCGGGAGGCAGCGACTCGGGTGGGATCTCGACCGGCCCGACCTCGGCCGGCACCTCTATCGGAAGCGGCCGGCCACGCTCGACGGCGAAGTAGTAGATGGCCCCGATGATCAGCACCACCGCAAAGACGGTGTAGAGGATGGGGATCTTGTTGAGGAAGCCGACCCCGAGGCTGAGAGCTCCAGCGGTCTGGTTCGGCGTCGGGTTGCTCGCGGCGCGGGGCCAGGCGAAATTGACGAGCATCGCGCCGCCGTAGACGAGGGCGAGCACGTTCACGATCGGCCCCCACATGCCCAGCCGGAACGGCGACTTGAGCTTCGGCCAGCCATGGAGCCTGGCTCGCAACAACGCCGAGTTGCCGAGGAAGTACGAGAAGTAGATCATCGCGGTGGCTGCGATGGCGACGATCCCCGCCCCGGAGTACTTGAAGAGGGGGATGGCGGCGATGATCGCCACCGCGATCGAGCTCCAGATCGGCGTCCTGAAGCGTGGGTGCACCTTGCCGAGCTGCTTGGACAGGGGAAGCCGCTTGTCCCTCGCCATGCCGAAGGCGAGGCGGATGGTCGCCGCGTCGATGGACAGGCAGCACACGAAGATCGCGGCCGACACGACGAGCAGGTAGATCGTCGCCCAGAACTTGGAGAAGTTGGCGTCGATGATCTGGGCGGGTCCCCACCCGTGGCTCACAGCCTCGTGCAGGTTCGGGATCGCCATGAGGGTAGCGAGCAGGAAGATCGCACCGATGATGAACGCGCCCCCGACCGACGACAGCACCGCCTGCGGCGCCTTGCGCCGCGGATCCCTGGTCTCCTCTGCGAGCGTCGCGGCGGTGTCCATGCCGTAGATCACGAACAGGCTCATGAACATCGCGGCGAAGAAGGTGGCGAAGCTCACGTGGATCCCGGAACTGTCGGTGATGACCGAGATCGGTTGATGCCGGTGCACGATGAGCATGACGATGGCGAAGACCACCATGCCGACGACTTCGAAGAACACGCCCGTGTTGTTGATGCGCGTCACGATCCTCACGCTGCCGATGTTGAGGATCGTGATGACGATCAGCGTGATGGCAGCGACCCAGATCTGGTCGTGCAGGCTGGCGGCGTCGAGCTTCCAGCCCATGTTGTCGAACGCGGGCAGAATGGTGAGCGGCAGGGTGACGACGACGGCGGTCGTCGTGAGGATGCCGGCGAAGAGGTAGATCCACCCGTTGAACCACGCGTAGGTCTTGCCGGCGAGGTATTTCGTCCACTGGAACACCGACCCCGCGACCGGGAAGTGGCTCGACAGCTCCGCGAAGTTGAGAGCCACGATGAACTGGCCGAGAGCCACGATCGGCCAGCTCCAGATGAACACCCCCCCGATGGTGAGGAGACCCAGCGAGAAGAGGGTGAAGATCCCGGTCGAAGGAGAGATGTAGCTGAACGCCGCTGCGAACGAGCTGAAGAAGCCGAGCGTGCGATGGAGCTCCTGCTTGTAGCCGAAACGCGCCAGATCGGTCGCGTCGACCGACTGGCTGTGCGCTGCCTCGACAGCTCTGTCCGTCATGCCGCCCCCTCCTGCCGATCGGCGGCGGCGCTCCCGAGCCACCGCCTGCCTTCCTCACAGGTACACGGCCACAGTAACAAGGCCGATCGGAATTGAAAAGGTCTAGAGCAAAATTTTTCGCCGCCCCTTTCTCGGGCTGGTCCTGCTCGTGGGCCCGACCGCCGCGCTCGGGATCTCGGCGCGAGAGCTCGCTGCCCGAAGCCTCCCGATCGCCACGCCGGTGGTCATCCCGATCCTGCGCTCGGCCGTCGCGCACGGCGGGATCGAGCGGTCCCGATACGATCGCAGGCGATGGCCGGCGCAGAACTCCTGCAGCTCCCGCGACTGCCGAGCCTCGTGCGCCGCGGCGACGTCCCGTCGCATCTCCAGATCGAGCACTGGCTCCTCGACGCGATCGATGCGGGCGAGCTGGCGGCGGGAGACCGGCTGCCGTGCGAACGCGATCTCGCAGCGATGCTCCGCGTGAGCCGAATGACGCTCCGCCAAGCGCTCGGTGCGCTCGAGGCTCGAGGCCTGGTGACCCGCGTCGTCGGGCGCAACGGCGGGACGTTCGTCCAAGAGCCTCCGATCTCGTGCGATCTCACGACGCTCGCCGGCCTGACCGAACAGCTCCGCCGGCACGGCGTCGAGGCCAGCGCACAGGTCCTGCGAGCGGTCGAGGTGCCGGCGGACGAACGTGTGGCGAGCGCCCTCGCCATCGACACCGGCGCCCCGGTCTTCGAGGTCGCCCGTCTCCGCAAGGCGAACGGGCAGCCGATCGTGCTCGAGCGATCGTGCTTCCCGGCGTCACTGTTCCCCGGAATGCTCGACGAGTGCCTCGACGGGTCGCTCTACGCGTTGCTCGAGATGCGCTACGGGCGCAGGCCCGTCACGGCGTCCGAGTCGCTCGAGGCGATCAACGTCGAGAGCTGCGAGGCGGAGCTCCTCGGGATCGCACCGGGCACCGCGCTCATGCTCGTGGAGCGCACCGCGTACGCGGAGGGTCCCACGCCGGTCGAGCACGCTCGGGACCTCTTTCGCTCGGACCGCGCCCGGATCGTCTTCTCGAGCGGCATCCGGGGCACGTCGCCGTGATTCCCGGTCCTTGGCCGCCCGTGCCGGGCCGTGCAGAGGCTCAGGCGCGGATCCGCTCGCCGCGCGGGTCGTACGGAGGTGCGTCGTCGCGCACCGCCTCGTGAAGGTCGCCCACGACCTCCACGACGAAGCGCTGATCGCCCGCGAACGCGAGCGCTCGCGGCAGGACAGCGGAGAAGATCGTGCGCCCCACGCTGTGGCCGTAGCCACCGCTCCGCACCGGGCTCACCTGACCGCTCTGCACGTGGACGAGGCACTCGCCGCCGTGCATGACGACGTCTCCGTGACAAGTGAACCAGCACAGTCGCCGGGCAGGGCCGTCTTCTCGGACCTTGCGCAGCGCGGGTCCTGCCAGGAGATCCGGCTTGTCCGGCTTCACTGCGAAGCCGAGCCCTGCCTCGTAAGGGTTCATGTAGGCTGTAAGGTCCACTGCCCACGCCACGTAGTGCTTCTCCAGGCGGAGG
>JAJYMP010000346.1 GCA_021786915.1 Chloroflexota bacterium | reverse complement strand
CTCGTAGCCGAGCGCCTCGAACAGCAGGATGTGCTTGGGCGTGTTGCTGACGTGGTCCTCGCCCCGGACGACGTGGCTGATGCGCATCGCCGCGTCGTCGACGACCACCGTGAAGTGGTAGAGCGGGGTGCCGTCGGCGCGGACGATGACGAAGTCGCCGCCCAGGTTGGCGGTGTCGATCTCGACCCTGTCGCGGACCATGTCGTTCCAGCCGACGACGCCCTTCCGGACGCGGAAGCGGAGCGCGCCCGATCGGCCCTCGGCCTCCCTCGCCGCTCGCTCGTCGGGGGTCAGGTTCGCGCACCGGCCGTTGTAGGCCGGCGGCAGCTTGGCGGCCTCGCGCTCGCGGCGGTCGGCTTCGAGTTGCTCGGGGGTGCAGTAGCAGCGGTAGGCGGCGTCATCGGCGAGCAGGCGCTCCGCGGCCGCGGCGTACGAATCCAGGCGCAGCATCTGGCGGTACGGCGCGTACGGCCCCGCCTCCTCCAGCCCCGCCACGCCCGGGCCCTCGTCCCAGGTGATGCCCAGCCAGTGGAGCCCGTCGAGGATGTCCTTCTCGAAGGCGGCGGTGCTGCGCGCGACGTCGGTGTCCTCGAGCCGGAGGATGAACGTGCCCCCGACGCGCCTCGCGAACAGGTAGTTGAACAGCGCCGTGCGCGCGGTGCCGATGTGGAGGGGGCCGGTCGGGCTGGGCGCGATCCGGACGCGGATGTTGGAGGGCATGGCGCGATTGTAGGGGGGCCGACGCCGGGCGCTGCTTGGCATGGGCTGCCATGGTTTCGCGCCCAGGCTGTCGCTTCATGGCGTGGCAGGCCAAGATTCGACCCGTTGGCGCCGATCGCTGACCCGGATCCTGTCGGTGGTTGGCCCCACAGGCGACGAATCGACCGCGGCGCGCCGAATCCATGGCATGCCATGCCAACGAAGGGCCGGCTGAGGCGCACCCAGACCAGGCTCCTGGCCTGCCCTACAGCCCGAAGGTCCGGCGATCCGACGCGGGCTCGTCCCGCCGTCTTACCCGAGTGGCGCCGGCACCGCATGGAACAGGGCCGGGTCGGCCTCGCCCGGGACCACCCGGATCAGGGCGGCCGGGCGCAGCCCCAGCGTCGCGCGCCCGCGCGGGCCCTCGAGCGTGAGCGAGTCGAGCGACTCCGACCGCGCGAGGACCGAGATGTGGGCGCCCGGCGTGAGGGCGCGCGCCTCGAGGTAGGAGAGCAGGCCGGCGTCGTCCTCCGCCTCCTCGGTGATCCGCAGGACCGTGGCGCGCGACCCGGACTCCATCGCCGAGAGCGGCACGCCCTCGGGTCGCCGACGCGCGGTCTCCTGGTCGATCGGGTTGCCGTGCGGGCAGGTCTCGGGGTGCCCCAGGAGCTCGTCGAGGCGAGCCTCGACGCGCGGCGAGAGCGCGCCCTGGAGGCGTGCCGCCTCGGCGTCGCTCTCCGCCCACGACAGGCCGACGACCGAGGTGAGGAGCCACTCCAGCAATGCGTGGCGCCGGAAGATGGCGTCGGCCGCCGCGCGACCGGCATCGGTCAGGACCAGCCCCCGTCCAGTCGACGGCTCGAGCAGTCCGTCGCTGGCCAGGCGCCGGCACATCTCGGATGCCGCCTGCGTGCTGACCCCGACGTGTCGGCCGAGTTGGGCGCTGGTGGCGGTTCGCCCGTCGGAGCCCATCACCCGCAGCGCGAGCAGGTACTCCTGCGCCGCGGCGGAGATGTCGGCGGGATCGTGGCGGCGCTGCATGGCGGGATTCTAGGGCCCGTCGTGGGTGTCATGGCGCCCGGCGGCGCGGGGGTGTCGCGGCATCGGGTCGGGAGGGGGCGAGGCGGACGGCGGCGCCCAGGGCGAAGGCGGCGGCTCGCCAACCGCAGCGTCGGGCGACTGGGCCGGCCCGGCACGTCGCGCCGCCTCCATCTGGGCGGCCCGTTTCGCCCGCTCCAGGTACTCGGGCCCATGCTTGCGGGGGTCGGCGTACTCCCGCGGATTGAGCGTCCAGTAGCGCCCGGACGAGGCCCCGTACCAGGCGCCGCCCTCCCACGAGGGGTCGAGCGGTTGGGCGGCCTCGTCGTAGGTCGTGGAGCCTGGGCGCGCCGTCCGGCGTTCCGTGGCCCTCGGACGGCCGCCTGCTCGTTGGTTCGGCCCCGCCCTGCGGCCCGGGCCCGCCTCCGTGCCGGACCCCGCCTTCGCGCCAGAGGCGGTCTTGGCGCCGGACCCAGCCCCGGGCTCGCTGGCGTCGGCCTCCCCGGGCTTCGGGCCAGTCGACCCGGTGGTACCGCGAGCCCCGCCAGGACCTCGAGCGTCGGCCGAGCCCCCGGGCCCGGGCGCGCCCCCCGCGCGCCTCGCCTGCCAGGCCTCACGCGACGCCCGGCTCGCCGTCGCGCCCGAGGGCCGTGTCGTCCCGATCCCCCCGCTCCGGCCCGGCCAGCCTCGGCTTCGAAGGTGGCCCTCGCCGTCGACCAGCTCGTCATACGCCGCCCGGATCGCGAGGAAGCGCGGCAGCGACCGCTCGCCGGCCGTGTCGGGGTGGTTCAGCTTCGCCAGCCGCCGGTAGGCCGAGCGGATCTCGCCCGCGGACGCGCCGGGCACCAGGCCGAGCACGCGGTACGGGTCGGGTCTGGGGGTCATGCGGCGGGGGCCTCCGTCATGCCGTCGTCATGCCGGTGTGGGACGCGTCCGGCCCAGTTGGTGCCGTCAGCCGACGAGCTCGCCCACCGGAACGAGCTCGAACTCCGGGATCGCCTCCGCGGCGACGTTGCCGCGGGGGTCGAAGCTGGGTTGGCGATGGTAGCGGGCGAGCTGGCGGAGCGCCGACGCGTCGAGCAGGCCGACCTGGCGCAGGGCCTCGACCGTGGCGCTGTACGTGCCCCGCTCGTACCCGTCGCCGTCTTCCATCTTGAGCGCCAGCCCGCTCGCCGGCGTGTCAGCCGAGCCGTTGCGCCGTCCACGCAGGATGCCGACCCCCCTGAGCGCCTCCATGCCGCTCTTGCTCACGACGCGGCCGGGCACGGTCTTCATCAGCGCGCTGTCGAGCCGCTCGCGCGTCCCGGCGACAAGCTCGGGATGGTGTGTCATCGCGTCGCGGACGGAGGTCAGGTGCGGGGCGAGAACCGCGCGATGATCATCGGCCGGGATCGAGTCGGGCGCGGCGAGCATCGCGTACGCGCGGGCGACCTCGCGCAGCGCGAACGCATACGTCAGCAGCCCGCAGCCGTCGATCCCGGTGCGCAGCCTGTCAGCCTTGACGTCGAACACGGCGGCGACGGTCTCGCGGTAGGCGCGCGTGGACGGGTGGTCGGCCGACCAGTACCCCTCGACCCCCCAGCCGCCGAGCTTGGCCAGCAGGATGAACACGGAGTGCTGGCCCGAGCACATGTGCCGCAGCGCGCTCGGGCG
>JAJYMP010000476.1 GCA_021786915.1 Chloroflexota bacterium | reverse complement strand
AGATGCCGGCAGCCACGCCACCGTGACCGCCGGCACGAGCCGCACAGGGTCGGGATCGTGGGGACGCCTTGCTCCCGCCACTGCTCGAGTTACTCACCATCCGCCAGTGAGGCGGCCCGACACCACAACGTCATGACAGTCCGTCATGGGGCCGGGTTGCCCTGTCAGGGCCGCTTGGCCCTGGGCGCTCGGACGGCATCCTGCAGGTCGCCCAGGACCCGCTGGGCATCGCCCTGGACCTGCCTCACCCTGCCGTGGGCCTCCTGGCGCTTGTTGCCGGTGACCTTGCCGATTGATTCCTCGACCTTGCCCCGGGCCTTGCTGATGGTGCCTTTGGTGTGTTCATCGGCCATGTCGGTCTCCCCTGATGGCGCCGAGTGGCGTGGTCGTGACGTCGGCCCGGGGCGTGATGGGGCGCAGCACCATGGCCGCGCCCATGAACAGTGCGGGCACGACGCCGGCCGCCGCGACCGCCCGCGGTGCACCGGCGAGGTAGAGTCCCGCGCCCAGGCCGACCGAGCCGGCCGTCAGCCATCGAAGGGTCGAGTCCGGCAACGCCTGCAGGGCGCTGGTCGTGTCCTGCGCACCGACCCCTGTCGCGTGCATGGCGCCGGGCACCCGCGCCATGAGCAGTGTGGCGCCCGCACGGGCGCTCCTGGAGGCCCTCGAGACGCGCCGGACGGCGCTCTCGTGGCGCGGGTGACGGCCGGGAGCACGCGCCGGGGCCAGGGGTGCGTTCCGCTCGGACTCGGCGGTCGTCATGTCATTCCACCGGTCACATCCGCCGTGCGCTCAGGTTCCCGCGGTTGCCCATGACCATCCTGGCGACGGCGATGACGATGATGGCGCCGATGACGGCGACCACGAGGCTCTCGAGATTGAGGCCGGTGACGTCGGCGACGTGGAGCACGCTGCCCGCCACGAACCCGCCGACGAGGGCACCCACGATGCCCAGCACGACCATCATCACGAGTCCTTCACGGGAGCCCATGATGAGATTGGCGATGAAGCCCGCGATGGCTCCAAGCACGATCCAGGCGATGATTCCCATCGAACGCGTTCCTTCCCTCGCGCACGGCCGCGCTGCGGCCGTGCTGTGTGCGGACGAGGCTCCGCCCGCCCGGAGGACCGCCATGCGGTCGCCCGATCGTCTCAGGCCGGCTCGCGCCGGAAGATGCCGACCGCCCACAGGATGATCAGCTCGAGGATCGACCAGCCCACGAAGGCGACGATGGCGCTGACGTCGAGCACGGAGCCGCCCGAGCTGAGGGCATTCGTGTTGAGGATGCCGTTGAAGGGGGCGACGAAGACCTGGCTCACGTTGAGGATGCCCGAGACGAGGGCGTTGCCGGTGCGGGCGTCGAGCAGCAGGAGGAGGACCCGCAGTCCGATGACGATCTGGATCAGGCCGAAGGCGAGCACGACGACCCGCCGGACGAGCTGGCCGCCGCCGATGGGCCGGACGTCGGCCACGGGTCCGTTGACGGAGCGGGCCGGTACGGTGGCCGGCGCGATACCCGCCGGCTGCACGGCGAGCGGGGTGCCGACCGGCGCGTCGGTGACGACGCCGGGTGCTTGCTGAACAGTCATGACGACCACTTCCCTGGCCTCGGAGGACCCGCCTCGCGCCAGCCGATCGGCTAACGGGACGGTCCGTTTCGAGGACCCCCCGAGCGTAGGCAGGCTGCCCGTCGGGCGCGAGGATGGAAACCCGGCAGTGGCCAGGCCCGGCGGACCTCGTCGCCGGGCTCCGGGACGTCCCTCGGCGAGCACTCCGACACTCGTGGTGATCTGCCGGGTTTCCATCCTCGCGGGGCGCCTCCGCCGGCCAGCAGACTGCCCGAGTCGCACTTGACCGTCCCAGGCACCCCGGCCCACCGCTCTTTCAGGGGGAGCGGCGCCGGGGTGTCGCAACATCCGGGCCCCCCCTCACGGAACCGGGTCCAGCGGCCGCGTGGCACGGCTGAAGGCGGACGAGCTGCCGGTGACAGCGTTCGAGACCAGGTGCGGGTCTGCTCGTCGCCGGGAGTGGCCGGGGCAACCATGAGCGACGCGCGCCATACTGGCGGCGACAACCGCGACGCGTCCCCCGGAGGTTCCATGAAGTTCGGGGTGACTGCGTGAGCACCGTCCCGGTCGGCGAGCGGCCCTGGGCCCGCCGCACCAGGCTCGTCTGCACCATCGGTCCGTCCAGCGCCGGCCGCCTGGCCGAGCTGATCGCCGCCGGTCTGGATGTCGCACGCGTGAACTTCTCGCACGGCTCGCGCGAGGAGTGGGCCGCGTCGATCGCCGCGGTGCGGCAGGCGGCGGATGAGGCGGATCGACCCGTGGCCGTCATGGCCGACCTGTCGGGTCCGAAGGTGCGCCTGGGGACGTTCACGGACGGATCGATCCAGCTGGTCGAAGGGTCGGGCTTCACGCTCCGCCGGCAGCCGGGCCCCGGCGACGCGACCGGTGTCGGCACGTCCTACCCCGGGCTGGTCGACGACCTCCGGCCCGGGGACCGCGTCCTCCTGTCCGACGGCGTGGCGGAACTCCGCGTCGTCCGCGCCTCCGCAGCGGGTCTCGAGACGGTGGTGGTCCGCGGGGGGGTCGTTCGATCGCGCGGCGGGCTCAACGCCCCATCGGAACGCCTGTCGCTGGCCGGCCTGACGGAGAAGGACCGCCGCGATGCGCGCACGGCGCTCGACCTGGGGGTGGACTTCGTGGCGCAGTCGTTCGTGCGGCGGCCCGAGGATGTGCTGGAGCTCCGGCGCCTGCTCGGGCGCGACGGCCCGCCGATCGTGGCAAAGATCGAGACGGGCCCCGCGGTGGCCGCGTTCGAGGGCATCCTCGCGGTCACCGACGCGGTCATGGTCGCGCGCGGGGACCTGGGCGTGGAACAGCCGTTCGAGCAGGTGCCGCTCCTCCAGAAATCCCTGGTGCGGCAGGCGCTTGCCGCCGGCAAGCCCTCGATCGTGGCGACGCAGATGCTGGAGTCGATGGTCAATGCGCCGCGCCCGACCCGGGCCGAGGCGAGCGACGTGGCCAACGCCGTCCTCGACGGGGCCGATGCCGTCATGCTCTCCGCGGAGACCGCGATCGGCGCCTACCCGGTCGAGGCGGCCGCGGCAGCCGTCCGTATCGCGGAGGCGGTGGAACGGGTGCGTGGCGGCGAGGGGACCTGGTCGAGCGGTGGTTCCGGGTGGCTGCCACGCGGGACGTCGCCGGAGCAGGGGCACCCCCGGGCACCTGGCCCCGCGTCCGAGGGTGCCGTTGGCCTCGACACCGCCGAGCCGATCCTCTGGGCGGCGGCCGCCCTCGCGCGCCGCGAGGCGGGCATCCGGGCCGTCGCGACCTTCACGCGCTCGGGACTGAGCGCCCGGCTGCTGTCCTCCCTCAGGCCCGGCGTACCGAT
>JAJYMP010000350.1 GCA_021786915.1 Chloroflexota bacterium | reverse complement strand
GATCGGGGAACGGGTCGGCCTCTCGTCGTCCTCCACGATCCACGCCCATCTCAAGGAGCTCTTCGAGGCCTTCGGCGTGCCCCTGCCGCTCGTTTGGGCGCGGCCGCGGGCGGTGCTTGTGGGCGGCACCCAACGCCGCCTGCTGGAGCGTCTCGACCTCACGGTGGAGGACGTCCTGGCAGGCTGGCAGGCGCGTCTCAAGACGGCCCTCGCGGCGCGCGACACCGTGGGCATCGGGCCGGCCTTCGAGCGCTTCGAGACGCACCTCGCTGCGGCCCACGCCGAGCTCATGGCCCTCGTAGCGCCGCTCGGACGCGACCTTCCGGGCCTGGGCGAGAAAAACCTCAAGCGCCTGCTCGACGAGACGGCCTGGCTCAGGGCAAAGGCCGAGCAGGCCCACCGCCAGGGCAACGAGACGCTGGTCCGGCAGTACCACACGCTGGGCGAGCACCTGGCGCCCGAGCACACGCCGCAGGACCGCTACCTCACCGCCGTGGCCTTCCTGGCCCAGTACGGCCTCGACCTCGGCCTTGCCCTTGCCGCGGACGACGGCCTGTGCCAGGACGGCGTCCTGGCGATCGACGTCGTGGACGCTGCGCCCCAGGCGGTCCAGGGCTAGAGCGGGGGACCGTTCCTGAAACCGTAGTCTTTGATCTCTACGGTCCGTTCTCGCTTCATCAGTGTCTGCCCCTCGAAGAGGTCTTACGGCGCCTCGGCGAGCGTTTAGCGGTAGGGTAGGCCCAAGAGTTGCCTCTCCGGCCCCCCATCGAACCGTGCATGCGGTTCTCCCGCACACGGCTCTCCGATGTCCTTCACCGGGCCGTTATCGCGGCTTGCCAACGGCGGACGGTCCCGCTCAGCTTAGGTGGCCGGGCGCGGGCCAGAAGGGCCGAGGCCCCTCCGGCCTTGGCACCGTGCCGCCAGCGCCTGTGTGCCCAGTGATGCTTCTTACGCAGGAACAGGACCAGGCGCAACAGCACGTACTCGTCGATGGCAGCAAATACTCGAGCGGAGTTGCCCCATCGAAAGTACGCTCCCCATCCGCGAATGATCGGCGCAATCCGTGCCACCATTTCTTCGAGGCTTAGGGACAGGAGTGCCCGTGGCGCGCTGGCCTCTCGTATCTTCCGACGGATGCTGTTCTGGGCTCGCTTGCTGGGCCACCTCTGGAGGAACGCCTTGCCCGGCCTATGCCTGGACGGAATGCGCCTAAAGGTGAAGCCGAGGAAGTCGAACCCTTCGCTTCCGTCGCGAAGATCCATGATCCTCGTCTTGTCCGGGTGAATCTCCAGGTCCAGTCGTGCCAGCGTAGCCTTGAGGAGTTTGAGCGCCTGCTCGGCGGCCTCGCGCGTCCTGCACAGGATCACGAGGTCGTCGGCGTAGCGCACCAACTCTCCCAGGGCGCGGCCCTTTCGTTGCCAGACTCGATCCAGGAAGTTCAGGTAAATGTTCGCCAGGAGCGGCGACGCCGGTCCTCCCTGCGGGGTCCCCTCCTCCGGATGCGAGAGGGTGTTGCCCTCCAGCACCCCGGCCTTGAGGAACCCCTTGATCGCCTTGCGCATCTGCGGGTCGTTCACACGCTGGTCGAACAGGACGAGGAGTTTCCAGTGGTCGCCGTAGTCGAAGAAGGCCCGGACGTCCGCGTCCACGACGAACCAGTTGCCGGCGTTGGCGCTCTTGCGGATGACCTCCAGGGCCATAATCGCGTGGCGCTTGGGCCGGAACCCGTACGAGCAGTCCAGGAAGTCGGCCTCGAAGATCGGCTCCAGCGTCAGCTTGGCGGCGGTGGCAACTACCCTGTCGCGGATGGAGGGTATGCCCAATGGCCTTTGGCCACCTTGGGGCTTGGGGATGTACACCCGTCGCACCGGGATCGGATGGTAGTTGCCCGTCGTCAGATCGGCTTGGAGTCGGTCCAAGAACGCGAGGCGGCCTTCACCTTGTTCGATGCTCTCGAAGGTGACACCGTCCACGCCGGCCGCTCCCCGGTTGGCCCGCGCCTCGTCGTAGGCGCGTTCGAGGATGTCCCTGCGGCACATCGTCTGGTACAGCCTGCGGAACTTCCGTCTCGGGTGCTGCTTCGCGGCACGGTACAGGTTGCGCTGAATTTGTCGGGTTGGGTCTCCAGAGGCCTTGGCCTGCCGCGACCGCCTGAGCGGGTCTCGTCGCATTCCTCAGCCCTCCCTTACTTCCCTCGCAACCATGGACAAAGTGTGGCGCCTTGGCTCCGGGGCGTTATGTTGTCGCACCCATCATGGCTACTACTCACCACTCCGACTTCTCCCGGGCCTTCTCGGCCTTTCCCCCTGCGGGCGTATGGGCCGAGGAGCCAGTGGCCGCCCGGGAGATCTCTCCTGTCGCCCTCGTATCTGTGACCCCATTCCGAGCCCTCTACGCCGGGGGTTGCCGGACGGTCATCGACTCGGATCTCGCGTCCTGCTGCTGCCTTCGCCCGAAGAGACGGGGCTCGGCTCACCCTTCACCGCTTGCGCGGGAGTTCTTTCGACGCGGCAGGCTTCACTTGATGTTACGGACTGGGGTCTTGCTCGCCCCCTGCTTCGGCAGACCGGTCACCCGATCGTCACCGGGAGGTTCGCTACATGGCCTCCGAGATTGCCTTGACGGGACTTTCACCCGCTAGATACGAGGACTTTGCAGGATGCACTCTCTTCTGGAACTCCGCCTGGGCCGGCGTGAGCGCCATCGCCGTCTTCTTCTACCGCGCCAACCTCCACCTGGGCGCCTCCGCCGTGGGCCTCCTGAGCCTGGTTGCCGGCCTTGCCACGACCGGCGTCGGCCTGTTCACACCAGGCCTGGAGCGCCGCCTGGCCGCGAGCCGGGTCCTCGTCGGCACGCTCCTCGTGTCGGGTCTCGGCATGCTCGTCCTCGCCCTGAGCACGGTGTGGCCACTGGCCGCCCTCGGCCTGGGCGCCATGGAGGCCCCGTACACCCCGCTCGAGGTCCTGGTCACCACGACCACCCAGGCGCGCGTGCCGCACGACCGCTTCGCCCGCGTGCTCGCCATGCGCCAGCTCATCGGCATGGGTGGCATGCCCCTCATGGCCCTGTGCGCCGGCGGCCTCGCGCACCTCATGGGCGCCCCGACCGCGATCATCGCCATCGGCGCCGCCTCGCTTCTGGCGACCCCGCTCGTCGGCCTCACGCCGCTTGGCAGGCTCAGCTGGCCGTCGCCGACGGACCGCGCAGGCGCACCCGCTCCCGCCCAACTTGGGACCGCGGTGTGCGCCCGGGCGCCGGACTGAGCGCCGCGGCGGGGCTGTCGCGTGGGGCGCGCGGGCGCCGCGTACCAGGGAGCGGCACGCCGCCGACGCCAAGGCGGGCTCCACGTTCGCGCCGGCGGCCGCCGGCGGGCACGCTTCGCCTGGCCCCCGCTGCCAGCCCTACGCCCCG
>JAJYMP010000777.1 GCA_021786915.1 Chloroflexota bacterium | reverse complement strand
CTGGCGTACAGCTCCCTCAAGGGCGGCGGGGACTGGGCGACCATCGCCAAGTCGTTCTCGACCGACACCGCCACCGCGCCGCAGGGCGGCGACGTCGGGTTCATCGACAAGAACTCCTCGCTCGACCCCGCATTCGTGAGCGCGCTCATGGCCGCGCCGCTCAACACCCCCACCGGGGTGATCGAGGGCGCCGACGGCATCTACCGGATCGGTCGGGTGACCGAGGTCATCCCCCCCCAGACGGACCCGACGTTCGTCCAGCAGGCGCAGGACGCGGGCATCTCGAAGGCCGACCTCGACTGGTCGTTCCAGTACGCGGCGGCGAACACCAAGCTCAACAACTGGGTCACCGCCCAGGCCATGGCCAGCGCGCCCCAGCGCCACGTCTACGCCATCTACATGCAGGCCAGCACGGCCGAGGCTGACCCGACCGCGGTCCGGGTGCGGCACATCCTGTTCTCGCCCAACCACGACGCCCAGAACGCGGCCAAGGTGCCTGCCAGCGACCCGGCGTGGAACGCCGCCAAGGCGCTCGCCGATGCCGCCTACGCGAAGCTCAAGGCGGACCCCTCGCAGTTCGACGCGCTCGCGCGGGCGGAGAGCGACGACACCGGGAGCAAGGCCAACGGCGGCAAGCTCGGGTACGTGACGCAGGCGAGCGGGCTCACCCAGGCGTTCGCCGACGCGGTCTTCGCCAAGGGCCTCCAGCCGGGCCAGATCCTGCCACCGGTCAAGACCGAGTTCGGCTACCACATCATCCAGATCATGCACTACCCGACGGACCTGGCCTGGGCGGGCAAGCTGATCCCGCAGGCGACCAGCCTCGACGCCTTCAAGGCCCTCGCCCGGGACAACTCGGACGGCTCCGACGCGGCTCACGGCGATGCGGCCAACGGCGGCGACATGGGCTGGGTCGGCCTCCACACGTACCAGGTCAGCGACCAGGTTGCGTCGGCGATCTTCGCGGCGCCGGTGGGCAAGGTCAGCACCGTGCTCAACGTCGAGGGCGACGGCGTCTACCTCTTCTGGGTGGCAGAGGAGCAGACCAAGGTGCCCGACGGCGCCCAGGCGGACAGCATCAAGGCGAACGCGTTCAGCTCGTGGTACAGCCCGGAGCGGGCGAAGTACACGATCTGGCAGGACCCGACGCTGGCCGCCAGCGCCACCAGCTGACGCGGGCAGGGCGCCCCAAGGATGCTGGACGCGCTGCTGGCCGAGGCCAGGCTCCGCTGGGGTCTTGACCCTGCACAAGGCCTCGCCGTCGTGGCCGCCGAGCGCCTCGTCGCCGTCCCCGTCACGCCGTCGACACCGCTGGTGATCGTGCCCGCGGCACGGCTGCGCGCCGGCGCAGCCGGGGCGGACGACGCGCTCGACACGACGCCGACGCCGCTCCCGGGTCGTCACGGGCCCCGCGGCGCGGACCCGCTCGACGTCCTGCGGCGCCTGTACCCGGCCGCCCACGCCGTGGGCCGCTTCGGGCGCCCCGACGCCACCAGCGTGGGCGAGCTGACGCGCGAGGACCTCGGCGCGGCGCTCTACCTCGCCCCCGTGGCGCCGGTCGCCGACACGGCGTCGCCGTGGGGCATGCCCTGGATCTCGAACCGGCTGCGGGCCCCCGACGGCTGCCCGTGGGACCGAGAGCAGACGCACGAGACGCTGCGCAACCACCTGCTCGAGGAGGCGTACGAGGTCTACGACGCGCTGGCGGATGGCGCCACGCCCGAGCTGGCGGGCGAGCTGGGCGACCTGCTCCTCCAGATCGTCCTCCACGCGCAGCTGGCGGCGGAGGAGGGCGTGTTCGACCTGACGGACGTCTGGCAGTCGCTGGCCACCAAGATCGTCCGGCGCCACCCTCACGTGTTCGGCGAGGCCGAGGCCCGGACCGCGTCCGACGTGAACCGCCAGTGGGAGAAGATCAAGCAGGGCGAGCGCGCCGCCGCGGCGGCGGCCGACGAAACCGGCCTGACCCAGCCCAGGAGCGCCCTCGACGGCATCAGCCGCTCACTGCCGGCGCTCGCGGCGAGCCAGGAGATGCAGGAGCGCGCCGCCAACCTGGGCTACGACTGGCCGTCCATCGACGGGGTGCTGGACAAGGTTCGCGAAGAGGTGGGCGAGCTCGTGGAGGCCGAGGACCACGACCATCGGGCCGAGGAGCTGGGCGACCTGCTGTTCGTCCTCGTCAACGTCGGGCGCAAGACCGGCATCGAGGTGGAGGGCGCCCTGCGCAGCGCCAACGACAAGTTCCGGCGGCGGTTCCGCCACGTGGAGCTGGCGGCTGCCGCCCAGGGCACCGCCCTCCGAGACATGACGTTCGAACAACTGGACGCGCTCTGGGACGCCGCGAAGGCGCACGAGCGACGGGAGGCATCGGCATGAGCATCGGCAACCGGCCGCCGGCGGGCACGCCACTTCGCACCGGGTCCCGCGCGGACGGCCGCGATCCCGGCGACCTGCGCCCCGTGGAGATCACGCTGGGCGTGCAGAAGTGGGCCGAGGGCTCGTGCCTCGTCCGCTTCGGCGACACACAGGTGCTGTGCGCGGCGACCATCGAGGACCGCGTCCCGCCGCACCTCCGGGGCAAGGGCACCGGCTGGGTGACCGGCACCTATGAGATGCTCCCGCGCGCGACAGCCGAGCGCTCCGAGCGCGAGAGCGCCAAGGGCAAGGTCGGCGGGCGGACGCACGAGATCCAGCGCCTGGTCGGGCGGTCGCTGCGCGGCGTGGTGGACCTCGCCCACCTCGGCGAGCGGACGGTGACCGTGGACTGCGACGTGATCGTCGCCGACGGGGGGACTCGCACCGCGTCGATCACCGGCGGGTATGTCGCGCTGGCGGCGGCGCTGATCACGTATGGCATGGAGCGCCACCTCACCGGGCGCGTCGCGGCGGTGAGCGTCGGGATCATCGACGGGGTTCGGATGCTCGACCTCGACTACTCCGAGGACTCGCGCGCCGAGGTGGACTTCAACGTCGTGGGCACCGACGCGGGCCACTACGTCGAGCTCCAGGGCACCGCCGAGGGCAAGCCCTTCGACCGCGCCGGCCTCGACGCCCTGCTCGACCTCGCCGGAGCGGGTCTCGCCCGCCTGTTCGAGGCCCAGGCTGCGGCGCTCGCCAAGGTGCGCCGATAGTGGGTCCGGCGCCCGAGGTGACCGGCGAGCGGCGCCGCCTGCTGGTCGCGACGCGCTCGCGCCACAAGCTGCGCGAACTGGCGGAGCTGCTGACGCTCGGGCCGGACGTGGAGCTGCTCTCGCCCGACGACCTGGGCATCGAGGGCGAGCCCGAGGAGACCGGCGAGACCTTCGAGACCAACGCGCGGATCAAGGCGCGCTTCTACGCCCGCCGGTCGGGGCTGCCGACCCTGGCCGACGATTCGGGCCTCGAGGTCGATGCGCTCGGCGGCGCCCCGGGCGTGCGCACACGGCGCTTCTCCGGTCCTGACGCCACCGACGAGCGGAACAACGAGAAGATGCTCCGCGAGCTGGCCGGCCTGCCGCCCGAGCGCCGCGGCGCGCGGTACGTGTGCGTGCTGGCGGTCGCGCTCCCCGGCGAGGCGGAGTCGGCGCACCCTGATTCGCGGCGCTCCGCCGCCTTGCCGATCCTCGTCCGGCGAGGAACCTGCCGCGGCCGGATCGCGCAGCATCCGCGGGGCGCCGGGGGCTTCGGCTACGACCCCATCTTCGAGCCCGAGCAGGAGCCGCCCGGCGGCCGGACGCTGGGCCAGTGGACCGCGGCCGAGAAGCACGCCATCTCGCACCGCTCGCGGGCGGCCGCCCGGATGCGCCCGCTGCTTCGGGAGCTCGGCCTGGGGCGATGACCGCGAGGCCCGCGTTCCGCCCGGACCTCGAGGGGCCTGCGCGCGGTCGCCCTGGCCCTCGTCGTCCTGTACCACGCCCGGGTGCCGCTCGTGACCGGCGGCTACGTGGGTGTCCACGTGTTCTTCGTCCTGTCACCTCACCCAGACCTACGCCGGGACAAGCCTCAGGGCCCGGTGCAGACCACCTCGAAGGCGCTGATCCCGCCGGCTGTCGCGGGGAGTCCGAGGGGCGCCAGGCAGGCGGTGGTCGAGGCTGCGGCGGGCCACGGGCCGTCCACCCCGTCCACGACGACCACCGACGCGTGATAGGCCGCGGCCAGCGACAGCACGCTCGCCGCGTCCTCGTCGGGCAGCGCCACCGACGGGTGGCCCGTCTCCCGCCAGACCCACGACGGGTGGGTCGCGATGACCACCGTGTTGGGCGCGACCGACGCATCGAGGGCGGCGCCCACCGCGGCGTACCGCGTCGGCACGTCATTCGCCCAGGCCGAGTACTCGGCCGCCCCGAGGGACGTGCCGAGCAGGCACCACACCACCACGGTGCCGCTCGTGAGCGCCGCCAGCTCCCCGCCGTAGGGGTGGCGCGCCGCCCATCGCGCCGCCCCCACCGCCAAGTCCGCCGCGCCGACGGCGAGCAGCGCGAACACTGGTGCGGACCCGTGGAGGAACGTCCCGTACAGCGTCGCGACGGGGAACAGCAGGGTGTCGGCGAGGAACGTGAGCACCGCCGTGGCGATGAGCAGGCGGAGGGGCCGCGCTCGCCACAGGAGGACCGCGCCGGCCAGCCCCACCACCGACCAGGGGAGGGCGGGCATCACCAGGACGTCCAGGAGGTTGTTGCGCAGCGCGTCGAGGCGCTGGCCGACGAGGGCCGCCGGCCCGGCGGCGAGGTACGTCGAGAGGCTGGGCGGGGGCGCCGCCCAGCCGAAGATGTCGTTGGGGCTGATCGAGAAGGCGTTGGCCAGTGTCTGGCCGGGCAGCGGCGTGCCGAAGACCAGCCACTGGCGTACGGCCCACGGCGCGTAGCAGGCGACGGCAACCCCCACGAGGAGCGCGGCCCGGGAGAGCCGCTCGCGCCGCGCTCCCGGCGAGGCGACCGCCGCCGCCACGGCCACGGCCGCGAGCAGGTACAGCGTCTCGTTCCGGGTGAGCATCCCAGCGCCGAGCACCAGCCCGGCGAGCACGAGGTCCCGCGGCCGTCCCGTGCGCAGCGCCCACTCGCAGGCCAGCACCCCGCCCACCACCGTGACGCCGAAGAGCGCCTGCGAGTCGGAGCTGATCGAGCCCGTCACCAGCGGCTGCGTGATCGCCACGAGCGTCGCGGCGATGAGCGCCACGACACCGGCGTCGTGGTCGTCGCGTCCGCTCGCCCGAGCGGTCCGGCGCGCGAGCATGGCCACCAGCGGGACCAGCGCCGCGCCGGCCAGCGCGCCCGCCAGGCGGGCCGCCATGACCCCGCCGAACGGCCAGACCAGCGGCACCGAGACCAGCGACGCCGCGGGCAGCCAGACGTCGAACGCTGGGCGCGGCAGGGCGAGCCCGTTGGCGACCGCCGGCGTGAGGTAGCTCCAGGCGTAGGGGACCGTCAGGCCGTGGCCGGCCGCCACCTGCTCGGCCACCGTGGCGTAGTACGCCGCGTACTCGGGCACGATGGCGTGCTGCGCGAGGCCCGCGCCCAGCCGGAGCAGGAACGCCAGCAGCGTCAGCCCGGCGACGGCGGCGCCGTACCGGGGCAGGCGCGTGGCGGCGGTCATCCCGCCACGATACGACGGCACGCCGTCAGGGAAGAGTCACGAACTCCCCGAGGAAGGCGCGCGCCGCGGCGGAGCCCATCCGGTAGTCCACGTGGTGGCCGGCAGACGGCGTCGCCCGTGATGGTGGTGGCGGCGACGACGTTCGAGCCGCCGAGGAAGCTCGGGCCGCCCGAGTCGGCGGTGCAGGTGCCGCCGTTGCCGGGGGACGTATGGCCGCTCGCCGAAGGTCCGGTGCGCGTCGGCACCACGAAGCACCGTCGCCGCTAGCCGGGCCGGCGGGCGGCGATCCGGCGCAGCAGCGCGTCGGCCACCGCGCCCGCGATGTCCACGCCGGTCACGCGCTCGGTCGTGGCGAGGAACGGGTTGCCGTTGACCTCGATGACGCGGGGCCCGTGGCGCGTCCGCATCAGGTCGATGCCGGCCAGGTCCAGCCCGATCGCCCGCGCAGCCGCAATCGACAGCGCCGCCTCCTCGTCGGTGATCTCGCCGATCGTGGCGACATAGCCGGGCATCGCCGCGCGGAACTCGTCCTCGCGCCCGGACCAGCGCGCCTTGACCGCGATCACCTCGCCCTCGAGCACGATGACGCGCGTGTCCCGGGCGCCGGCCTCGGCGAAGAACTCCTGGAGCAGGACGCCGTCGTCGATGTGGACGTGGAGGTCCTCGACGATCCGCTCCAGCTCGTCCGCGTCGTGCGCCAGCCTGACCTCGGCCCCGAGCGTCCCCAGGCGACCCTTCACGACCAGCGGGAAGCCCAGTTCCGACGCGACGCGCTGCCGAGCCGAGCGGGCGAGCGGCGAGCCTCCGACGAAGAACGTGAGCGGGTGGGGGATCCCCGCCTTCGCGAAGGCTTCAGCGGTGGCCCACTTGTCGCGCGCGAGGAAGCGGGCCCCGGTCGGGTTGAGCGTGGGGATGCCGAGCGCCTCGAGCTGGCGGATGGCCGCCAGCATGACCACCGACGCCGATCCCGCGACGGGGGCGAAGAAGCCGTCGAGCCGGTCCAGGTCGACGACCGGGAGGAACGCCGAGACGTGCGTTCCGTCCACGCGCGCGACCAGGTCCATCGGGTCGATCTGGACGACCTCCGCGCCGCGCCGCTCGAGGCTCTCGGCGTAGCGGGGGAAGGTCACCAGCTCAGGCGTCCCGATGAGCCCGACGCGTGGCGGACGCCTGCTGGCCCGCCCCCTCCTGTCGCTCGCGCCCTCGATCACGCGGCGATTGTATTGGGGCGGCCCGTCGGGCGACCGTGACGCTGGCATACGCTTGGCTGATGCACCCGCGCCGGCCGACCCGAGACTCCATCCTCGTCGCCTTCCCGCGCCACGCGTACGCGATCCGCCGGTTCGGCGAGGCGTTCCAGGGGCGTGGCGCGCCGCTCCGCGTCGTCTCGCCGGGGGCGCTGATCCCGTGCCTCGTTGACGGCCGCGTGTCCGCCGTCGGCATCGATCGGCCGGATGCGGTCATCCACACGTGGTGGGGCGCCCGCGGGCCGTCGTCGCTCGTGCTGGCCGCGTGGGAGGCCGAGGGCACGCGCGTCGCCAACGGCGTGGCCGCGACACGGCTCACGGGCGACAAGTTCCTCGCCTCGCAGCGGCTGTCGGCCGCCGGGCTGCCGCAGCTCCCGTGCGCCGTGACCACGGAGGCGGCAGCGGACCGCGAGGCGGCCGAGCACGTCGGCTACCCGTGCGTCGCGAAGCCGCTGGGCGGCTCGTCGGGCGAGCACACGTACCTGCTGCGTTCGTCGGATGACCTCGCGCTCGTCGCCGGCGCCCGCCCCTTCGACGGCACGCCGTACCTGATCCAGCCGTTCGTGGCCGAGGCGGACGGGGTGGACCGGCGGCTGTTCGTGCTCGACGGGCGCGTCCTGGGCGCCATCGAGCGCCGCGCCCCGGCGGGCGACTTCCGCTCCAACGTGGCCCAGGGCGGGCAGGCGATCGGGGTCACGCCGGCCGCCGACGAGGCGGTGATGGCGACTGCGGCGGTGCGCGCCCTGGGGCTCGACTACGCCGGGGTCGACATCATCGCGACCCGCTGGGGGCCTGTCATCCTGGAGGTCAACGGCGAGCCGCAGTTCGAGGCCCTCGAGACGCACGCGGGCGTGGACGTGGCGGGCGCGATCGCGGACTGGCTGCTCGCGCGCTGATCCACGGGTTTCGCGAGCACGACGATCGGCTGCCGCCGCCTCTCGGGCTGGGCTCGCGAGAGAAGCCGCAGCCGATGCCGAACAGCCGGTCACTGTGTCAGGGTGGGTTCCCTACGATGGCGTGGGCTCGCGTCGTCGGGTCCCGCGCGACCGCTCCGGCTCGTGTGCCACCGCGTCGCCCGGTCATGGAACCACGACGCCGGTTCGGACTGCGACGAACTGGCGTCGTGGAGTGTCGCCGGACCGAGGCCTACCTGCGTCGACGGGATCGCATGGCGACGTACCGGATCGACCACACCCAGCCGATCGAGGCGAGGACGAGCAAGGCCAGGGCGTAGGCCGGAACCGGCTGGCTGACGGCTGCTGGCGTCGTGCCGACGGTATCGGTCGCCGGCGCGTTCGGCACTGTCTCGGCGGGCGGCGCCGTCGAGGCTGACGGCTTGCTCGTGGGCGATGGCGCGGCGCAGGACGAGCTGTCGATGGTGTCGTGGATCATGGTGACGGCGCCGTTGCGGGCGAGCGCCCGGCCCTCGAGCGTCACGCCGTCGTTGAGCGCGATGGAGGTGAGGGCCATGATCGTGCCCTTGAAGCTGGTGGTGGTGTCCAGCGTCGCCGAGCTGCCCACCTGCCAGTAGACGTCGCAGGCCGAGGCGCCGTTGGTGAGCTTCACGCTGCTGCCCGGCGCGGTGATCAGCGTGGACCCCGCCTGGAAGATGTACACGCCGCCGCCGTCGAGCGTGAGGGTGCCGGTCAGCCCGAGGGTGTCCGACCCGTAGACGCCGGGCTTGAGCGTCGTGCCGCCGAGCTCGGTCGCGACCTTGTTGACCGGCGTCGCCCCGGCGGCGTCGTTGTAGGCGGTCACGAGGTCGCCCTCCGCCTTCAGGGCCACGGCGTCGGCGAGGTGCTTGGCGCCGTCGAGCGTGACGGTGGCGAAGCCGGTGGCGGCGCTGCCGGGGTCCAGCCCGACGTCGCCGGTGATCGTGGTCGCCCCGGTGTTCGTGATGGTGGTGCCGGCCAGGACGGCGAAGCTCTTGGCGGTGCCGAGGTTGACCGACGCCGCGGCGAGGACGGTGCCCGCCAGCGCGATCGTGGCGACCGCCGCGAGGCCGATGCTTGCGATGCGTCTCATGTCACTTCTTTCCGACTCTTGCCTGCCCGCAACCCACGGACGACGCTGCGCCTCCGGGCGCACCTCGACGGTGAGCCGCTCGGACTCTGGTGACCTACCGTGAGGGGAGTGGCCGGCCGTGTCATGACAGCCCGTCATGTAGCGGCGCGCCGGAGTGGGTGCGGATCCCCTGTCGAGCAGGCGCGCGGCGGGCGTCGATCAGGCCCGCAGCCGGTGCCCTCATCCCCGCGCCCGCCCAGCCCGCATTCGAGAAGGCGGCCAGCTCAGCCGGACACGAAGTGGTCGGCCTCGTCCGCGTCGGCCTCGGCCTTCGTGCGGTGCACGGTTCCCGGGGCATGCTGCGGAGGTGCGTACACCGTGTACAGCCGGAGGTCGGCGGGACCGGTGTTGACCACGTTGTGGTGGATGCCCGCCGGGACCAGGACCATGCGTCCGGCGCTCACCGCGCTCTCCTCGTCGCCCAGGCGCGCGACGCCCACGCCGTCAACGAACACAAGCACCTGATCGAGATGGTCGTGGGTCTCCGCGCCGATCTCCTCGCCGGGCGGGATGCTCATGACCACGACTTGGGCGTGCGGGCCGGTGGACAGGACCTCGCGGAAGCTGGAGTTCGCGCGCGCGGCCGCGACGATGTCGACGTTGAAGGCCATGGTGAACCTGCTCTCGGGGGGCACGACCCGCTGGCCGGCGCCCGGGCGGGCGTCCCGCGACATGCCACCCGTTGGAGTGTGGGGCGCGCCAGGTGCCGCGTCATGACGAACGTTCATGCGCCGGGGTCGCGGACGCGGCGACGCAGGACGGTCCCCAGACCGACTCTGGCGAGGTGTCGAACCCGCAGGGCGCTCACGGGGCCGGGCTCCCCGCGTGCGGTCGCATCAGGCGCCACGAGTGGGGACTGGCGTGGAACGCCAGCCTCGAGGCCGACGGGCCGATGGTTGGCGGGAAGATCAAGGTTGAGATGGAGTTCACGCTGGCAGCGCCTGTCGCGAGCGAACGCCCGCCGTCGCCACGCTTGTCCCTGGTCCTGGCCACTGGAGTTCGCTGCGGGCCATTTCACCCCGAACGCGGCGGTGCAATGTCCCCGTCCGCTCGTTTCGACAGGCCCTGACGGTCGGACGCGACCCGTGGAATACTCCGGGCACCACCCGAGTGCAGGAGCGACTGTGTCCCAGGACACCGCGAGCGTCCCGAGCGTCCCGACCGTCCCGAGCGCCGAGGCGCGGCGGGCGCTCGTCCTCCACGACCGCGAGCTCATGGTCGACCTCATCGAGCTGACCCTGAACCACGGCCTGTTCGTCGTGCGGGCCGCGCGGGACCTGGCGGCGGCCGAGGCCGTCCTGGCGGAGTGGCACCCGCACCTCGCGGTCGTCGACATGGACCACGACGACAGCACCGCGCTGCTCGCGAACCTGGGCGCCTCGAACCGGCTGCGGGAGCGCGCCACCCCGGCCCTCGGGCTGACCCGCCGCGGCGACCTGCGGACCAAGCTGCGCGCGTTCGACCTCGGGGTCGACGACATCCTGACGGTGCCCTTCTCGCCCGAGGAGCTGCTCGCGCGGGCGATCGTCATCACCCGGCGGGCCACCGGCTCCGACCGCCCCATGGTGCCGACGATCCGCCTCGGCGAGATCGAGATCGACATCCTGGGCCGCGAGGTGCGGGCCGGCGCGTCGGTGATCCACCTGTCGGGGATCGAGCAGAGCCTGCTGTACCTGCTGGCCAGCCGGGCCGGGCGCGTGGTCTCGCGGGACGAGATCCTCGACGCCGTCTGGGGCACCGACTTCGTGGCCGAGAGCAACATCGTCGACCGGCACATCCGGGGCCTCCGGGTCAAGCTCCAGAACGACTACCGGCGCCCGCGGTTCATCGCGACCGTCCCCGGCCGCGGGTACCGGTTCATCCCGACGTTCTCGAACGCGGGCTGGGGCGGCGGCGCGCCGGAGGCGGAGCGCGGCGCCCGCGACTGACCTGCCGCGGGCGGGATGACGAGCGCCCGATCGATTCGGGAGCGTCTCTGCCGCGGTTCGCGCGTTGGGCCGATGACGTTGCGTCATGACGCGACGATCGAGGGACCAGAGACTCGACATGGACTCTTGGCGGCGCAGGGGCGCTCGTGCCACGGCATGGAGGCATCAGTGACGGAACGGCCCGAATCGGCGGGATCGCGGGGCTGGAGCGCACGTCCGGCGCGACGCCTCGGGAGGCGCGGATCGCACGCCGGGGCGTCCTGTGGGTAGGGAGCGGCCGCAGGTCGTCATCGTCAAGCAGGCTGGCGACCACGGCTGCCTGATCACGATCCTGATGCTCGTCGTGGCCTGGCCACTGGCGATCCTGTACTGGCTCCTCCGCCTGCTCGCGTGGGCCGTGGGGTCGGCTTTCGACTGGCTCACGGGCGGGCCGGCGCGCCGCCGCCGCCACTGACGCCACGGGTACGGCACCGAATGCGGACGAAGCAGAACTTGGCGGCCGGACTTCACCCGGTGGCATGCCCTGAGCGAGTACCGACGACACGCGAACCCCGCGGCGCCCCACGTTGCTCGGCCCCAGAGCTCGTGAGGAGTCGGGCGTGAACCCCCCGACCGGTCAGCCGCGCGACCGGGACGCCCTGCGCGTCGCCTTCCTGGCGTCGGGGGCGCTCTTCTTCGGCCTGGCCGTCCTCGACCGGGTCCTGGTGGTGTTCGCCGTCTTCAGCTCCCTGCTCCTGACGATCTTCGTGGCCTGGCTCCTGGCGTTCCTGATCGGCCCGCTCGTCGATGGCCTCGCGCGCCGGTGGCACCTGCCGCGCGGCCTCGCCATCGGAGCGGCGTACGGGTCGGTGATCGGCGGCATCGCCCTGTTCCTGGTGGCGGTCGCCCAGATCGGCGTGCGCGAGGCCACGGACCTGGCGGGTCGGGTCGACCAGATCACGGCGTCGATCGCGGGCCTCGCCGCGGGCCTCCAGCGCACCCTGGGGCTCAACCGCTCGACGGTCGACCTCGCGGCGCTCGTCGAGGATGCGCAGCGCCAGGCGCTGCCGGCGCTGATCCAGGGGCTGGCGGACCAGACCCAGGCGATCGCGGGCAGCGTGGTGGCCGTCCTCGGCACGCTGTTCATCACGGTCGTGCTCTCCGTGTACGCGGTCGCGGACCCGACGGCCATCACCGGGACGGTCCGCCGGATCGTGCCCAACCGCCACGCGGAGACGCTGCTGCTCGTCCAGCGCACCGTCGGGCGCTCGTTCCGCGGCTTCCTCCGCGCGCAGCTCGTGCTCGTCCTGGTGCAGGCGGGGATCACGCTGGTGCTGGGCCTGCTGTTCGGCCTGCCCTACCTGTTCCTCCTGACGGTCGGCTCCGCCATCCTGATGTTCATCCCCTTCTTCGGGCCGCCGCTCGCCCTCATCCCGATCGTGTTCGTCGCGGTCGCCTTCCGGCCCGACGCGGCCCTGCTCGTCGTTGTGGTCCTCGTCGTCTCGCAGACGCTGCTCGTGAACGCGATCCAGCCCCGGCTGCTCAGGCGGGAGGTGGGCCTCCACCCGATCCTCGTCCTCGTCGCCCTCCTCTTCGGCGCGCAAGTGGCTGGCCTCTGGGGGGCCATCTTCAGCATCCCGCTGTGCGCCATCGCAACCCTGCTCGTGCGCTATGTCATCGACGCCCGTGCGGTGAACGAGGTCGAGGGCATCGAGCTCGACGAGGCGGTGGCCGCCATCCAGGCCGAGCACCCCGAGGTCGAGATCGAGGAGGCGGTGGGGATGGCCGCTGATCAGGCCGAGGCGATGCTCGAGGCGGACGCCTCTCTCGAGGCCGCCGCGTCGCACGAGGCCGCCGCATCGCACGAGGCCGCCGCGTCGCCCCGAGGGTCGGGTCGGGAGTAGGGCGTCAGGAGCGCGGACCGACGATGTCGGCCGCGACGCACGCGACGACCGGCGGATGCGCCGAGGCGGCTGCCCCGGATGCGGGGGCGGCTCAGGGGTTGGAGGCTGGGCGGCTGACGATTCGGCCGGATCGCCGCGGCAGGGGCCGACGGGGCGTCGTCCCGCACGGGCGGGGCGGATCCGAGGGACGGAGGCCGCGATTGCGCGCCCGGTTGCATGCGGGTACACCACGGCCGCTGGTCCCGGGCCGGGGTTGCACTGGATGGTGGCTGTCACCCCTCCATGTTCGCGATGGTCGAGGGCCACGGTCCGGGACCGCGGCCGTCGGCGGGCCGGCCGAGGAGGTAGCCCTGGCCGTAGCCGATCCCGAGCCGCAGCAGCGCCTCGAGCTCCCGCTGCGTCTCGATCCCCTCGGCGATCAGGTGGAGCTTGCGCTTCACGGCGAAGTAGCCCATGCCCGTGATCAGCGCCTGGCGGGCGGGGTCGGCGTCGATCCCGCGCACGAGGCTGATGTCGAGCTTCACCAGGTCGGGGGCCAGCTCGAGGATGTGGTGGAGGCTGGCGAAGCCGGCGCCTGCGTCGTCGACCGAGACGCCCACGGTCGCGCCGAGCGCGGCGAGCTCGGCGCGCAGCGCCGAGTAGTCGCGGATCGCGACGTGCTCGGTGATCTCGATGAAGACCCGTCGTGTGACCCCTGCGAGGAACGCCCGGAGCGCTCCGGACAGGATGAACGCCGGCGAGGCGTTGAGGCTGAGGTAGGCTGCGGCGGGGAGGACCACCGAGGCCTCGAGCGCGGCGTGGAGCGTGGCCGCCTCGAGCTGGAGCCCGAGCCCGGACCGGATGGCGAGCCCGAAGGTCACATCGGGCGCCATCCCGTCGGAGAAGCGGCTGAGCGCCTCGTAGCCGACGACAGACCCCGTGTGCAATTCAACGATCGGCTGGAAGAACGGTGCGAACGCCTCGGTGTCGAGGATGGCCTGGATGCCCGCCCGGGCGCCCTCCTCGCGACTGCGCGACTCGAGCCCAGGCGAGAGCAGCGTCCCGAGGATCCCGGTGAGCGCCGCGAGCGCCGGGAGCTGCGCCATGAAGGCGCCGTCGTCGCCGTCGTGATTCCCCAGGCCGACGAGGCCGATGACGCCGTTTGGCCCACGCAGCGGCGCATAGGCGACGGTGGTCAGACCCGTGGCAGTGACCCGCTCCCCGTAGGCGCCGTCCTCGGCCCTGGCGTGCCAGTCCTCTGCCCAGACTCCGGCCGACGCCCGGTCCACCAGGTAGTGGGCACGGCGCGCCGGGATCACCCGCGTGTGGGCGAATGCGGCGGCGACCCGGCCCGCGACGGCGAGCGCGCTTCCGTGGTCATCGAGGTCGAGAGCGAGCACAAAGGCCGACTCTACGCCCGGAAGCTTGACAAGCTCGGTGCAGGCAACCTCGGCGATCGACTCGGGGCTCGCGCCCGGGTTGATCCGCCGCACCGCGGCCTCGATCAGGTCGCGCTCGCGGGCTCGACGCGCGAGCTCGCCCTCCAGCGCATGCTCCCGCGTGACGTCGCGGTCAGTCTGTACGTACCCGAGCACCCTGCCGGGACCGTAGCGAATGCCCGAGATGACGGCCTCGACCTCGACGAGCGTGCCGTCCTTGCACCGGTTTGTGATCGTGCCAGCCCAGGTGTTCCCCTTGGCGACCGATGCCCAGATCGCGTCGAAGAAGGCCGTCTCGTGTCGCCCGCTGTTGAGGATCCCGGCGTGGCGGCCGACGATCTCGTCGGGAGCGTAGCCGTAGAGCCTGCTGAAGGAGCGGTTGACGTAGGTGACGATGCTGCCCGCGGCATCCTTGATCCAGACGGCGTCGGCAGTCTGTTCCACGGCTGCGGCCAATCTCGCGCGCTCCTCGTCGGCGGCGACCCGCTCCGTGATGTCCTGGACGGTGCCGACCATCCTGAGCGGCGTCCCCAACTCATCACGGACGACCTCGCCCTCGTCGTGGACTAGGCCGACTGTGCCGTCGGCCCGAACGCTTCGGTAGTCGATGGCGTACGCGGGACCGCCCTCGATCGCCGCCCGCTCCGCCGCAAGGACGCGTGCCGTATCGTCGGGGTGGATGTAAACGAGGAAGGCATCCTCGGTCTCGGGCATCGCGCCGGGCTCTGCGCCGTAGATCCGGTGCAGTTCGTCGGAGCGAATAGCCGTGTGCTTGACGAGATCCCACTCCCAGCTGCCGATGTGGGCGATCCGCTGCGCCTCCGCGAGGTTGCGCTGGCTCCGCGTGAGCCGCTCTGTGAGCGCTGCCCGCTCCTCGTCGGCGCGGGCGCGCTCCCCGATATCGCGCACATTCCGCTGCTGCCGCCCGTCTGGCAGCACCTTGAACCGGACCTCGACCGGCAGGCTGGAGCCATCCCGCTTGCGATAGCGGCGAACCAGCAGGATGCCGGTCAGGCCCAAGGCCTCGCCGAGTCGGCCGTCCATGCCCTCGTTGCCCACCGGGTCATCGGCGGCCGTGAGGTCTCCGGCCCGCATGGCGAGCAGCTCCTCGCGCGCATACCCGAGCATGGCGCAGATGGCCGGGTTGGCCTCGACGTACCGGCCCGAGCCATCCGAGACGAGGATGCCGTCGCCCGACCCCTCGATGAGATCGCGGGTGCGCAGCTCGCTCGCCCGGAGCTCGCGCTCTGCATGCTTGCGCTCGGTGATGTCCTGGACGGTGCCGTGGATCAGAACCGCCTTGGCATTGTCCATCGTGGCGGCGCCCTCGGAGCGCACCAATATGGAACGGCCCGCCGCCGTGACCATCGGCACCTCGAGGTCGAAGGGCGTCGCGCTGTCGATCGCGGCCTGCACCGCGGCCCGGATGACCGGCCGGGCCTCGGGGGCATAGAAGTCGATCGCCTGCCCGAGCCCGGGCACCACGGCCGGATCGACGTCGTGGATGCGGTACGTCTCCAGCGACCAGACGAGGCGCATGGTTCGCAGGTCCAGCTCCCAGGCGCCCACCTTCGCGATCTCGGCGGCGCGCTCCACCAGCTCGGACATGCGGTTGCGTGCCGCCTCCGCCAGTCGGCGGTCCGTGATGTCGGCGATCGTGCCCAGCAGCCTGACCGGGCGCCGGGACCGGTCGAGCACCAGCGCGCCGCGTCCGTGGACCCAGCGCTCCTCGCCCGTGTCAGCTCGGACGATCCGGTACTGCGCATCCAGCGAACGGCCGCGGCCGAGCACGTCGTTGGCGAGGTGGGCGACCAATGCCGCGCGGTCATCCGGATGGATCAGCGATGCCCAGCCCTCCATCGACCTTGCGAACGCGCCGTCGATCCCCGTGATGGCGTCGAACCCCCTCGAGCTGACCCACTGGGCAGTCGAGATGTCGAGCGAGTAGGACCCGACCAGTGCGACCGACTCCACCTCGGCAAGCGGAGGCGCAGCGGAGGGAGCGCTGCCCCGCGCTCGGGCAGGGCGCGATTCTCGCGGCGATTCCCCGAGGCTCCGCGGGCCCCGGTCGCTGGGAGGCTTGGCCGTGGGCCGCGTCATCCGACGCTCCGCTTCCCCTCTGCCATGGCGGCGAGCGGCAGTACCGGGAGGGGTGGCGTCAAGATCATCGACCTCCGGGAATGATGCTCGCCGCGGTGCTCTGGCGGTTGCGATCGCTGCGTTCGCCCACCCGGCGGCGAGCGGCCACCCTGCCGGCGGGAATCCGTGGCCAGCCCGCACCTTGCTCTGCCGACGGCCGCCTGTCATGACAGGGCGTCATCATGCGCGTGAGCATCATGTGCGCGGCGCTCGATTGGTGATGACTCACGCGACCCTCGCTACGCTCGAGCCGGAGACGGAGGGGGCCGGCTCCCCGTCCGCGGCGAGCCGCGCCAGGCGTGGTGCCGGGGCCCATCGGTGTCGCCTGCGGTCCTGACCGGAAGCAGAGAGGCGAGGTCGGTCCTCGTCGCGGAACTCGCTCGCGGCGGGTTGCGGATGCCGGACGTCCCACGAGAGGCACATGGCGTCCCAGTAGTCCAGACGGGCCTGCACCGCCGCTCGCTGGGCGCTGCGCCACTCAGGCGCGAGTCGCGTCGAGTCGCGAACACGACGTGGCGCCTCGCTCACTGACCTGACTAGGGTCGCGAGGTTCTGTGTCATGTGGGCCGCCTCCGGCGGTGCGAGAGACCTCCCGACCGTGATTCGGCGGAGCCAGAGCTCTGGACACGATGATGGGCGCATCCAGCCGCGCAGCGGAACCCTGATCTTCGCCGGTTCGTCCCGCCGCCCGCTGTCGGGTCGGCCGACCTGGATCCTCGACAGGACGAGGCGCAGCGCCGTCGAGCTGCCGGTGCATGCCGCACTGGCGGGGGCCGATCCGGGGTGGGAGCGGCTCGTTGAGCACGAACCGTTGCGATCGGCACCCTTCGCCGCGGGCAGCGCCTGGTCGGCCCGCACGAACAGCGCCTCGAGCGGCTCGCCGGCGTGGGCGAGCGCGCCGCCGATCGAGACGCGGATCGGGAAGCGGCCGGCGCCGAGAGCACGATCCTGTGCCGCAGACGTTGAGCATCGACTGGGACTCCGCGTCTCTCCTCGCCAGGGCGAGCGCGCGATGACCGGCACCCCTCCCGGCCCGGGGGTCTCCCGCAGCCCGGCAGGGCGCCGCAACCGTGTGTCCCCGGAGTCCTGTCCGCTGTCCGGAGGAGTTACGCGCCGTCCCCGAGGGAGCCGGCCGTTCGCCATGTGCCGACATGCTCCCGGCCGATGGCGTACCGGATGCTCCCGTAGGCGACGAGGTCGACTGCGAGCCCCCCGAGCCCGCCGAGCTGGGAGCTGTAGAACACGAAGACCTGGGTGATGAGGATCCAGACCATCAGGCCCCGCAGGAACCAGCGATAGGCCTCGACCCTCGAGGTGGGCAGGGCGACGATCCCGCGTCCGATCAGGATCGCCCCGACCAGGGACGAGCCAACCTGGGCGATCGTCGCGGCCGTGGTGGTGTCCGACGAGCCGCTCCCGGGCCGCAACGCGATGACAACGGCGACGCCGACGATCGCGAGGAGTGCGTAGACCGCCATGCCGCCCACGAGAACGGTGTCGACGCGCGGCATGGCCATGACCCGCTCGTAGCTGGCGTTCAGCCGGCCCAGGATGATCTCCGCCACGCTGTCGTGCTCAGCGACGCTGGGCATCGCTGCGAGGTACTGCCGTGCGAGGCCGGTGCGCGGGTCCGCCTGGTCCGCCTGCCCGAGGAGCTCCGCCACCCGTGTCCGGTCGTCGGGCTGGATCCCGCGCGTGGGGGTGCCGGCCATGTACGCGAGGGCGTTGCGCAGCGCCTCGTCCGGCGTCAGGCGGCGCTGGCCGACCAGCACCCTGGCCAGCAGGAAGGCGACGACGAACACCCCGTAGATGAGCGCGACCGCGGGCCGGAAGAAGTAGTTGTTGTCGGCGGTCACGAACTTGCCGATCTCGTCGATGAAGGTCCCGAAGCCGAGGCCGGCGATCACGGCCGAGGCGTGGCTCACCGATCGATCCAGGTACGCCAGGAGGAGCAGGAGGGCGAGGAGCATCAGAGCCCCGCCCCAGAGCAGGTGGGCGACATGGATCCCGTTGGACCCGATGCGCGGGTAGCCCGCCGCCGCGAGGAACCAGCGGATGCCCAGGAACGACGCCACGGCCGCGATGAAGAAGCTCTCGAGGAGCATCGGGCCCTCGGCGGCGCGAGTCAGGCCGCGCAGGGTGGGGGGACGCATCCGGGCAGCATAGACCGAGCCTTGAGATGGGTCCGTGTCGAGACGCGCCTCCGCGGCTTCCCTGATCCGAGCTGATGGCCGTGCCGACTGTGCGACTGCGGACCCATCCGGCATCGCGCCGGTTCAGGAGGCAAGGACGCCGACGGGCTCGCACGGATGCTCGTCGTCCACCCGACGACGCACCTGGCCGGACCGGCAGGCGCCGACGAACGGGCAGTCGGACCGTCGATCCAGTCGGTGTTCCGGGGCCTGGTGGAGGACGCGGGTCGCACGCGCCAGGTCTGCGACGACGTCGCCTCGGCGGCGCGCCGGGGTCGCAACTGCCTCGTCCTGTCGCCGTGGACCGCCCACGTCGCGAGCCTCGCCCATGCGTTGCGGGCCGACGGCGTCGCCGACGGCGTCGAAGTCTTCGTGCTGCAGGGCGGGATCGGGAAGCAGGCGCGCGGGCTCGTCGTCGGATCCCTCGAGGCGCTCCGGCCGGGTGGTGGTGCCGTCGTGGTGGCGACCGGCAGCTTCCTCGGCGAGGGGTTCGACTGTGCGGCGCTCGACACCCTCTTCCTTGCGTTCCCGATCGCCTTCAGGGGTCGCCTCGTCCAGTACGTCGGGCGGATCCTGGAGTCTCCGGACAGGTGGTGACGGACACAAGCCCCTCCGTGGCATATGCTCTAGGCTGGTCATCACCGGCCGGACGACGAAGCACATGCGCTTCGTGAGCAACGAACTCGTCGGGGCGTGGCGCAACGGTGGCGCACGTGCTTTGGGAGCCGCGGAGGCGGGA
>JAJYMP010000140.1 GCA_021786915.1 Chloroflexota bacterium | reverse complement strand
TGATCCCGCGCTCGACGGAGCGGAGCGACCCGCGCAGCCCGGCGACGGCCTCGAGCTCCGGCCACCCGACGCCCGACGCCAGGCGCGCGTCGCGGAGCAGCTCGCCGAGCTCGGCGAGGAGGGGCAGCTCCCAGGGCTCGGGCACGCCCGACCGCGAGGCACCAACCGGCGCACTGCCCGCATCGGACGCCGCGGCGAGGAGGTCGGCCATCGGCGGGGTCACGAGAGCCGCCCCGGGCTCAGGGTGTCGATCCCCGAGAAGAACGGCAGGTCCGGCTCGGGCGGCGGCGCGAAGATCGCCGCCATCTCCTCGCCCACGGTCCGGGCGACGGGTTGCGAAGCATTTCTGCCGGGATGGGCCACACCCCCTACGGGGGTGGCCCCGGCGGAAAGAAACCCGTTGGTTTCTGCCGGACGGCTTTCGGCAGAAACCGGCAGAAACGGGTCGCCGGCTGCGATGCGGCGGAATCGGTGGGGGTCGCCGCGGCGGCCGCTGCCCACGCGCTCGATCCGGAACGTCCGCTCCAGGACCTTGATCGCCTCCTGGACGGTCGACCGGCGGCCGCCCCCGGCCTCGACGATCTCGGGCAAGGTGAGGCCGCGGTCCGGCGCGTCGGGCAGGATGCCGAGCAGCCCCTCCCGAGCCTCGGCGAACGCCACGGCCGCCTCCTCGCCGAGCGACGCGTAGCCGTCGTCGCCCAGCTCGACCAGGATCTCCGCCGGCGTCTCGTCGAAGCGCGAGAGCGCGGAGAGCACCCGGACGGTCGGGCGGACGGGGTTCTGCTGGCGCGCCAGCCGGAGGACGATGTCAACGGCGCCCGTGAAGGCCGACGAGCCCCTGGCCGACTCGCCGACGTCGCCCCCGCCCTTACGCTCGTGGCGCACGACGACGACCGCGAGCCCGTCCGCGGCCGCCACCTGGAGCGGCTCGAGCGCCGCGAGCGCCGCGCCCGCGTCGTTCTCGGCCTCGCCCCGAATGCCGGCGAAGGCGGGCAGCGTGTCGACGAGCAGCAGGGCGGCGCCCAGCTCGCGGCAGACCTCCACCGCCGCCGCGACGACGTCGCGCCAGGAGGACGCGCGGGCATCGCGCCAGAGCAGGATCCGCAGGTCGGCTCGCTGGTCCAGCCCGGTCCGCTCGAGCACGGCCCGGAGCGAGACGGGCGGCTGCTCGGTCAGCAGGACCACGGGCGTCCGCTCGGTCGGCTGGCCGAGGAACTCGTCGCCATCGAGGATGGCCCTGGCCGCGTGGAGCAGGAGCGTCGTCTTGCCGGCGGCCTTCGCCTGGCCCACGAGCTCCGTGATCGCGCCCCGCGCGACGTAGCACCGCCAGCACCACTCGACCGCGTCGGGCAGCGCCGCGGTGATCTCGGCGGCCGTCCGGAAGGACGCCACAAGGTTTCTGCCGGACTCTGCCGCCTGTTCGGCAGAAAGCAACTCGGGCGCCTCGCGCGGGCCGCCCGGCTCCCAGCCGAGCAGCGCGGGAGCCTCCGTGAGCAGCTGGTGGCGGGTCGCGATGTCGGCGTCGGCGAGATCCCAGCCTGAAGGCGATCCCTCAGGCGGCCGCAGCCATCGCGGGGTCGAGGCGCCGGCGCGCTCGAGGCGCTGGGCGAGCCGCCGCATGTGTCGCTCGCCGACGTCGTCGGCATCCGGGCTCATGACCAGGCGGTAGCGAGCGAGCAGCTCCACGACCGCGTCAGACGGCTGCGCGCCCGCCCCGCAGACCGTGCCCGCGGCGTCGAACCCGGCCTCGGCCGCGGCGTCGGCCGCCTTCTCGCCCTCGCACAGGGCCAGCTCGCCGCCGGGCTCGGGCGGGGCGTTGTCGGCGGTCGCGAAGTAGAGGAGGTCGGCCGGCCTGGCACCCGGCTCCCAGGTCACCTGCTTGTTGCCCTCCGGGAGGTCTCGCCGCGTGTGCAGCTCGCCGGGGCGGCCCTCGGGCACGTTCCAGGAGCGCCAGGCGCGCGGGGCGCCCAGGATCCAGTCCGGGACCTCGTCGTCAGCCGCGGCCACGGTCGATCTCCTCGAGGGCGCGGATCCGCGCGCCGATCCGCTCGGCCACGCCCAGGACGGCGCGGAGCTCGGGGTCCAGCTGCTCGTCGCCGAGCTCGAGCGCGGAGAGCAGCGCCATGGCCGCGTCGTGGGAGCGGCGGAGCTCCGCCAGCGTCGCGGCGCGGCACTCGGCGTCGGCCTCGGGGCGGTGTCGGTGCGCCGGGCGGCGCGCGAGGGACGGGCCTGAGGCCGCGGACTCCATCACGCGGCCTCGCCGGGTCGGGAGGGCGCCCGCCGGCGAGGGGCGATCCCGCCGGCGGGCTGGGCTGCGGGGGACGGGGGCCGCCGCCCTGCGGTGATGGCCGGCGGGGCGACGTGGACCGCCCCGCCGGCATCGGGCCCGGACCGGGAGAAGGCTTGCCCGGTCCTGTCGGCCTCATGAGTCGCGGCCGCCTCGGCCTCCCGGCGCGCGATCTGGAGTGCAATCCGAGCCAGACACTCCAGCGCGGGCAGCCCGGACGGCCTGGTCGACCGACGTCCCTCCTGGTGGTCCGTCACGCGCCCGCCTCGTCGTCGACTAGGTCGGCGAGTTGGTCGCCGACGGTCTGGAACGAGGTGACGAACTCCTCGATCGTGACCGGTGCGGCCGCACGAGCCAGGGCCTCGAGATAGCGGGCCCGCCGCGAGGCCGTAACGCGCGCCGCGCCCTCGATCAGCTGGATGTTGGTGGCCGAGCACGGCCATGAGCGAGCAACCTGGCTCTGGGAGACCCCGGCTGCCTCGCGGCGGGCGCGGAGGTCTGCCCCGCGTGTCTCCGTCGTCGCCGCTGCGCTTGCCACGCACCTACAATGGTCGCGTGACCACAAGCACCAGCAACCATGTTGTGCGGTCGGTTGGGCAGGCTCTCGCGGCGTCAAGTCGCCGCCGACCCGGCCACCGGCCGGAGTGGTCCCGGCCACTGAGCGAGATCGAGCGCATTGGGGACGCGGCGCTGGACCTGATCTCGCGAGACGCTGATCTCAGGGAGCAGCTGCTAGCGCTCGCCGCCCGCCAGCCCGACTGCGCATTCGCCCTGGGCCGCCATCTGCGCAGCCACGCGTCCAGCCACGCGACCTGCTCAGCGTGGCTGGACGATCTGATCTCCCTGGGCTGGGATGCCGGATGCCCCGACCTGGCGGCGCTCGCCGGCGAGGCTGACCGCGCGCGGGATCCGGACTACCGGATCGGCAGCGTCCGCATACGTTCCCTGCGCCTAGAATCCCACGCCCTCGGCCGGACCGGTCTCGACCATCCGGCCCGGCTGATCCTCGCGCGCCGCTGGAGGCGGTCCGCGGCGGACACCTGGCCCGCGATCGAGCAGCGGTGGGCCGACATGGTCGACGAGTGGACGGCCGACCGGTTCCCCGATCGTAGGAGCCCCGAGTACCCGGCATTCCGCGAG
>JAJYMP010000734.1 GCA_021786915.1 Chloroflexota bacterium | reverse complement strand
GATCTAGGCGGTCGGGGACCCGGCGGCGTACCTCCGGGCGAACTGGGACCTCCACCGCGCCATCGCGAACGTCTGCGGGAACCAGGTGCTCAGGACGCTCTACGTGAGCGTCCTGCACTTCGTCGAGCAGGAGCTCGTCGGGGCACGACCGGGTGCGGGCTTTCCCGAGGAGCACGAGGCGAACTTCCGACTCCACGCGGCGCTCGTGGAGGCAATCGTCGCTGGTGATGCCGACGCCGCAGCCGCTCGGGCAGCCCACCACGCTCCGGTCCGGCACGACACGCGCCGAGTGGCCGGCCCCGGGCCTGGATGGCCGGCCGAGGAGGAGCGGACGTGCTGAGCGATCAAGAACGGGACGGCCTCGCCGAGGCGCTGCTCCGAGCGTACGATTCCAGGGCGCCCGTTGCGCCGCTGGCTGAGCTGTCCGCGGGCTTCACCGCCGAGGACGCCTATCCGGTGCAGCTCGCGCAGCTCCTGCGCTGGCAGGCGCAGGGTCGGCGAGTGCGGGGGCACAAGGTCGGCCTCACCTCGGCCGCAATGCAGCGGATGCTCGGCGTCGACCTTCCCGACTACGGACACCTGCTCGACGACATGTTTCTTCCAGAGGAGGCGGACGTGGGTTTCGATCGCTTCCTCTCGCCGCGGGTGGAGCCGGAGATCGCACTCGTGCTCGGCCGGTCCCTCGCCGGACCGGGCGTCACGGTGGCGGATGCCATCGCCGCCGTTTCCTTCGTGGTCCCGGCGATCGAGATCATCGACTCGCGCATTCGCGACTGGAAGATCGGTTGGGGCGACACCGTTGCTGACAATGCCTCCTCGGCGGCCGTCGTGCTCGGCTCCAGGCCGCATTTGCCGACGACGGTCGACCTCCGGCTCCTCGGGTGCAACCTCTTCGTGAACGGGGCGCTCGTTGCAACTGGCGCAGGCGGGGCGGCGCTTGGGAGCCCGGTCGTCGCGCTGGCGTGGCTTGCGAACACCCTTGGGCGCCGGGGGGCGTCTCTGGAAGAGGGCGAGGTGGTGCTGCCCGGGTCCTGCACGCCTGCCTTTCCCGTCGCGCCCGGGGACGTGGTGAGCGCCGAGTTCGCGGAGATCGGGGTGGTTGGGGTCCGCTTCGGGGCGGCTGGCGGCTCCTGAGCCGCCAGGGCCGGAGGTGGTGCGCCCGCCCGACGGGGGCCGAGTGGCGAGGTGGTGACGTGCGAAACGAAGGGAGATGCGATGTCCGTGAGCACGCGTAGGCCGACGGCGGCGATCGTCGGGTCCGGCAACATCGGGACCGACCTGATGGTGAAGCTCGGCCGGTCGAGCGCGGTCGAGCTGCGCTACGTGATCGGCGTCGATCCCAACTCCGAGGGGCTGGCGAAGGCCCGTCGGGCCGGCTATGAGGTGTCGCCTGGGGGCGTGGACTTCCTTCTCAGCCGGCCGGAGCCTCCCGAACTGGTCTTCGAGGCGACGAGCGCAGGGGCGCACCTGGCGAACGGGCCGCGCTACGCGGCGGCTGGTATCCGGGCCATCGATCTCACGCCCGCGGCGATCGGGCCGTACGTCGTGCCGGTCGTCAATCTCGGCGCCCATCTGGACGCACCCAACGTGAACATGGTGACCTGCGGGGGCCAGGCCACCGTTCCGATCGTGGCGGCAGTGGCCGCCGTCACGCCGGTCAGCTACGCCGAGATCGTCGCGTCGATCTCGTCACGCTCTGCCGGGCCGGGTACTCGTGCCAACATCGACGAGTTCACCGAGACCACCGCCAAGGCGATCGTGACCGTCGGGGGAGCCGCCCGCGGGAAGGCGATCATCATCCTGAACCCGGCCCGGCCACCTCTGATCATGCGCGACACCGTCTTCTGCGCGATCGATCCGGGCGCGGATCGTGACGCCGTGACGGCCTCGATCCTTCGCACGGTCGAGGCCGTCGGCGCGTACGTCCCGGGCTATCGCCTCAAGGCGGAGCCCCAGTTCGACGAGCCGCGAGAGGGCTGGGGCGGCAGCGCTCGCGTCACGGTCCTGCTCGAGGTCGAGGGGAACGGGGACTACTTGCCGCCCTTTGCCGGCAACCTGGACATCATGACGGCGGCGGCAGCCAGGGTCGGGGACGAGATCGCGGGGCGGCTCCTGGCGGGGGCGCTGCGATGACGGCCGTCGCGGAGGAGCCCCGGGCCGTTCGCATCACCGACTCCACGCTTCGGGACGGGAGCCATGCTATGTCCCACCAGTTCACCGTGGGACAGGTACGCGAGACCGTCCGTGCACTCGACGAGGCTGGCGTGCCGGTCATCGAGGTGACCCACGGCGATGGGCTCGGCGGCTCCTCGTTCAACTACGGCTTCTCGGCCGTGAGCGACCTCGACCTCGTGGCGGCCGCGGTCGAGGAGGCGCGTCGGGCGAGGATCGCCGTGCTGCTGCTGCCCGGGCTCGGCACGTCTCGTGAGCTGCGTGCGGCGGCGGAGCGGGGCGCGGCGGTCGTCCGCGTGGCCACCCACTGCACCGAGGCCGACATCTCGCTCGAGCACTTCGCAGTAGCGCGCTCTCTCGGTCTCGAGACCGTCGGCTTTCTCATGATGGCCCACATGCTGGAGCCCGAGGGTCTCGCCGAGCAGGCCCGGTGGATGGTCGACGCCGGATGCCAATGCGTCTACGTGGTCGACTCGGCCGGCGCCTTGGTCCTCGAGGAGGCGGGTGACCGGGTGGCGGCGGTCGTGGCCGAGATCGGGAAAGAGGCCCAGGTTGGGTTCCATGGCCACAACAACCTTGCGCTCGGCATCGCCAACTCCGTTCTGGCCTATCGGGCCGGCGCGCGCCAGATCGACGGGGCGACGGCTGCCCTCGGTGCGGGGTCCGGCAACGCGCCGACGGAGGTGCTCGTCGCAGTTTTCGACCGCCTCGGGGTCTCGACGGGGATCGACCTGGACGGCATCCTGGCCGCCGCCGAGGAGGTCGTCCGCCCCCTCATGCGGCGGGTGCCGGTTGCGGATCGCAGCTCGATCGTGATGGGCCATGCGGGGGTGTACTCGAGCTTCCTCCTCCACGCCGAGCGCGCGAGCGCTCGGTATGGCGTACCGACCCACCTCATCCTGGCGGAGGCGGGACGGCGGCGCTATGTCGGGGGACAGGAGGACCTCCTGATCGACGTGGCGCTCGAGCTGTCCAAGAGTGCACAGCCGTGAGCGCCAGCATCGCGGCCCGTGCCGCTGCTCTGCTCGATGCCGAGCGAACCGGGACGACGATCGTGCCGATGACCGAGGCGGACCCCCAGCTCGACGTGGAGACCGCATACGCGATCCAGGCCGAGACCCTACGCGAGCGGCTCGGCCGCGGGGAGCACCTCACGGGGATCAAGCTCGGCCTGACCTCGGTGGCGAAGCAGCGCCGCATGGGCGTCGACACGCCGATCGTGGCCTGGCTCACCGACGCGATGTCCCTGCCGCTCGGAAC
>JAJYMP010000761.1 GCA_021786915.1 Chloroflexota bacterium | reverse complement strand
TGAACGGTGCGGTGACGATCGGTGGGGACAGTGGCGGCGGCTGGTCGTTCAACTTCACGGCCTACGGGGGCCACTTTGGGCTCTGTTGGGGTAAGAGCTCTTTCTCCGTCGCCGACCTGTTTGACGAGGCACTGGGCGTGGCGGTCGCCGTCACGTAACCACAGGCTCGCACCGGATGAACCGCAATGTGCTGCGGATCGCAGCGATCGCCTTGGCGATCGCGGGGGTCGGCCTCGCCGTGATCCTGCGAGGAATTCTCACTCCGATGCCGCCGACCGGACCGCTCGCCCTCGTCGAACCACAGCCCGGGAGTCCCCAGGCTCGGACAGAAGGCGTCCTCGAGATCACCGACGAATGCGTGCGGCTCGTCCACCCGGATGACACGCGCTCGCTCCTCATCTGGTTCCGTGGATCAGTGACCTGGGACGCGACGGATCGGTCGGTCACCGTGACCAATCCCGACGGCGGTGACCTGACCCTGCGCAGTGGCGATGCCGTTTCGATTACGGGTGGAGGTGGCCCCGCCGCCACGCTCGACAGTGCCGGCAGCTGGTTCCGTCGACCTGGGGAAGACTGCACAGCACCGGAGTGGTTCCTCGCTGTGGATGTCCAGGCCGCCGAGGAGGATTGAGAACCGCCGTCGATCGGGGCGGCTCTATCGACAGCGCACCCATGTACGACGCTCGCCGGGCGTCGGCCGATGCAGATTCTCTCTAGCGGCCGACGATCTTCACGACGGAACCTGGCGTGGCCGCCAAGACGCTCGCCATCGACGCACCAAGGGTCATCGCCCTCGGGCGATGCGTGCGTGCGCTCGGCTCTGACGCCGGACGCGGTCGAGGTCGAGGCGGTCGAGTGACGGTCGTCTCCGGCTGTGCCCACGCCCCCGACCAACGGGAGTTACCCCGGTGATCCGACGCGATGGAGGGGCGTCCCGACGATGAGTCACCCATGGCCAAACGCCGCTGGGCAATCAGCCCAGGGCAGACCGAGATGCCACGAACCCATGCGTCGTGACAGCGCTGCCCGTCCAGATTTCGTGGCCGCGGCTGTCCAGTCCCATGGCCGCCAGCGCCCAGGCTTCGTGACCGCGGCTGTCCAGATTCTGCCTTGTGCGTCACGGTCGGTTGGTAAGTCGAGCGTGACCGAGATGGACATACCAACCGGGCATGACGCACAAGGATTCTGCTGTCCCTTGACAGGGCGGACGGCTCGCCACCATGTCCGTGGCGGCATGAGGCATGACGCCGGTCCCCTCGATATGCCGCTACGGACATCGACGGAGGACCCGGGAGCCCTCGTCGCCCGGACCCGATCGAACTCGAGGACGTCATCCGGGCACATCGCCTCGTCCTCACCGCGCCGCGCCTTTCGGCGCGCGATGCCGTCCACGTGGCGGTCATGCAGATGTGGCTGCTGACAACGATGCGGTTGCTACCAGCGTCCTCCAAGGGGTAGGATGATGGTATGAAGGTCAGTGTCAGCCTGCCCGGCGAAGACGTGCAGTTCCTCGACGTATACGCGAAGGAGCAGGGACTCGAGTCGCGATCGGCCGCCCTCCACCGGGCGGTCCGCCTCCTGCGCACGGCGGAGCTCGGTGGCGCCTACGAGTCGGCCTGGGACGAGTGGGCCGCCGGTGACGACGCCGAACCGTGGGACGCGACGACCAGCGACGGGATCGCACCCTGATGCGCCGCGGCGACATCCACCTCGTCGATCTCGACCCCACGCAGGGTTCGGAGGCCGACAAGCGCCGACCCGCGGTCATCGTCAGCAACGACGCCGCCAACTCCACGGCCTGGCGACTCGGTCGCGGCGTCATCTCGGTCGTGCCGGTCACCTCGAACGTCGCCCGCATCTATCCGTTCCAGGTCCTGCTGCCGGCCGTCGACACCGGGCTCGACCGGGACTCGAAGGCACAGGCGGAGCAGATCCGGTCGGTCGCGGTCCATCGAGTCGGCGCCCGCGTGGGAGTCGTCTCCCACCGGATCATGCTCGAGATCGACGAGGCGCTGCGCCTGCACCTGGCGCTCTGAGGGCGCCCGGTCGAGAGCCGGGTCGGCCCTACGCGAGGTCGATGTCGGTCTGGCCGAGTCGGCGCCCTTCGCGAGAAGTGGCTCAGCCGTGACACGCGCGGTCGCGTAGGCGATGCAGTCGCCGAAATTCAGGCCGGCCGGGGGTCTCGACCGACCGAAGCGGAGCCAGGCCGCCACGGCCTCCTGCCAGTGGCGGGCGCCGAAGTCGATGACGACCGCGTCGGCCACCTCGAGGAGCTCCACGAGGAGGCCCGTCGTGTCCTCCCCGATCCGTGCCGAGAGGACGATCCCCGCCTCGACGAGCGTCGGGGCCGCGACCAGGGATGACCCGACCGCGGCGGGCCGCCGCCTCGGGACGCGTCAGCGCGATGCACCGCACCCGGCGACGCCTACGGAATGGGCAGGTCAGCCCTCGATGCGATCGAGGTCCGGCAGGAGCACCACGCTCTCCTGCTCGTTCGGGTCCGTGCGCGCGGGGGCCGTGGGGCAGCCGACGCCAGTTCGGTGGCGATGCGACGGAAGTCCGAGGCTGGAGGACGCGCCTCAGCGGATGGCCCGGGCGCTGGCCCTGGCGGGCGGCGCACCGAAGATGAGGGTCTCTGGCCTGATGACCGCGCCGTTCGGCCAGGCGATCGCGCCACCCTCGACGTGGACCTGCCTGAAGAGCGCGTCGTCGGCGGCGACGGCCATGAAGGTCGGTCCGGCAAGCAGAGGGCGGAGGCCGCGCTCGACCGTCGAGCCGTCCGATAGGACGACACGGACCTCACGCCCGTGAAGTGGTTCGACCGATCGCACCGCCAGCGGCACACCATCGACGACGATCTCGACGCCGTCGGCGGCCATCCGCTGGTAGCGCCCGTACTCGGTCCGGACGGCCCGGTCAGCGCGGTTCTTGCTCATACCGAATGCGCTCGGGCACTGAGGCCCGCCTGGCGGAGACGATCCTGACTACAAGGGCGAGTCGTGAGGCGCGATTGCCTTGGTGCCCGTTATCACGCCGGGACAGCCCGGCCGCCGCGGGTCGCCTCGGTCGCCAGTTCGACGCCGCTGATCGAACCGACGACCTGGTCATCCTCGTCGAGGGTCAGCAGGGTGAAGCCCTTGGCGTCGCCATTCGCGGCGATGAGGTCGGCCGCAGCGGCCATCGCCTCGGCGCGAATGTCGAAGTCGCCGAGGAGGCTGCCCGAACCTTCGTCCCATAGTTCCCAGTTCATCTCAGCGGCACCTTAGCACCTCCACGACGAAGCTCAACAGGACATCCGGGCCGGCGTACACGTCGACATGCTCCCTGCGACCGCGGACGACGAGCACGGGGCGATCCGCCGCGATCTCGAGGACGGCGCACCACTCCTTTCGCAGCGCCCCGGATCGAGCGGTGGCAGCTTCCAGAGTCAGGAA
>JAJYMP010000701.1 GCA_021786915.1 Chloroflexota bacterium | reverse complement strand
CGGTCCACACGCCGAGGGTCCACGAGCACCGGACGACCGAAGGCGAGGCGGATCCAGCCCCTCTCGCCCCAGCGCTAACGCCGCCGCAGCCGGCCGGGCACGTCCCGGCGGAGGCCGAGGCGCCACAAGCAGGAGAGTGAGGCCAGCGTGCCGAAGATGAAGACCCACAAGGGGGCCCAGAAGCGCGTCGGGGTCACCGGGTCGGGCAAGTTCATTCGCGTGAAGTCCTGGCGCGGGCACCACCTCGAGCACAAGTCGTCCCGCCGGACGCGCCGCTACGCGGGCAAGTCCATCCTGGGCCCGGAGCACACGGACCAGCTCCGCCGGCTCCTGCCGTACATCTAGGAGCCGTCGATGGCACGCGTCAAGCGGGGCGTTACCGCCCACAAGCGCCACAAGCGCCTGTTCAACGAGGCCGAGGGCCGCAAGGGCACGCGCCGCAAGCTGGTCAAGGCCGCGCACGAGGCCCAGCTCCACGCCCTCGCCTACGCCACCCGTGACCGCAAGCAGCGCAAGCGCGACATGCGCGAGCTGTGGATCGTCCGCATCAACGCGGCGGCCCGCATCAACGGGATCACCTACGGCAAGCTCATCGCGGGCCTGAAGAAGGCCGACGTCGCCCTCGACCGCAAGGTCCTGGCCGACATCGCCGTCCGCGACGCCGCGACGTTTGGTCGGATCGCCGAGGTCGCCAAGAGCGCCTGACCCCAGCGGTCGTCTCGCTCCGACCCTCGGCGTCCCCGACGCTCGAGGGTTCGTGATTCTCGGGGACCCTCCACCATCGCCCGCCTCGTCACAGCAGGATCGGATCGCCAGTCGACATGGACCTCGCCCAGCTGACCTCGGACCTCGAGGCCCTCCGCGCCCGCGCCACCGCCGACGCAGCCGCCGCGCCCGACACCGGCGCGCTCGACGCGCTCGAGGTGACGGTGCTGGGCAAGAAGGGCGACCTAACCGCGATCCTGCGCGGCATCGGCGCGCTGCCGCCCGAGGACCGCCCGAAGGTGGGCGCCATCGCCAACGAGGTGCGCGGTGCCGTCGAGTCGGCGCTCCGCGAGGCCCGGAACCGGCTGTCGTCGGCTGAGATGGCCGCCCGGCTCGCCGCCGAGGCCGTGGACGTCACGACGCCGGGCCGGCCCGTCCGGCGCGGCAGCCTGCACCCGATCATGGAGACGGCGCGCGAGATCGCGGACGTGTTCGCCCAGTTCGGCTTCGTGGTCTACGAGGGGCCGGAGGTCGAGGACGACCTCACCAACTTCCAGATGCTCAACATCCCGCCCGACCACCCTGCGCGCGACCTGTGGGACACCCTGTACCTCGACATGGAGGGGCGGCTGCTGCGCACCCACACGAGCCCGGGGCAGATCCGCGTCATGCACCAGGAGAAGCCGCCCATCCGCGCGCTGCTGCCTGGCCGCTGCTTCCGGTACGAGGCCGTGGACGCCAGCCACGCGTCGGAGTTCTTCCAGGTCGAGGGCCTGATGGTCGACGAGGGGACCTCGATGGCCGACCTCAAGGGCCTGCTCGACCAGTTCGCCCACGCCATGTTCGGGGCGGACCGCCCGACGCGCTTCCGGCCCGGCTACTACCCGTTCACCGAGCCGTCCGTGGCGTTCGACATCCTGTGCGTCATCTGCAACGGGGACAAGTGCCCCGCCTGCTCGCGCACCGGTTGGATGACGATTCTGGGCGCGGGCATGGTCCACCCGGTCGTGCTCCGCTACGGAGGCGTCGACCCGGAGCGGTACCAGGGCTTCGCGTTCGGGATGGGCGTCGAGCGGATCGCCAACCTTCGGCATCACGTCGTTGACCTCCGCCAGTACATGGAGGACGACCTCCGCTTCCTGGGAGCGTTCCGGTGAGAGTCCCCCTGTCCTGGCTGCGCGAGTTCGTCGACGTCGACCTGACGGCGGAGCAGCTGGCCGAGCGGCTGACGCTGCTGGGCATGGAAGTCAAGACGATCGAGCGCTGGGGCGCTGACTGGCAGAACGTGGTCATCGGCGAGCTGCTGACCGTTGCGGACCACCCGCGCGCCGACCGCCTCCACCTCACGACCGTGACCGTGGGCGGCGGCGAGCCGCTCTCGATCGTCTGCGGCGCGAACAACATCGCCCCGGGGCAGCGGATCCCCGTGGCGCTGCCGGGCGCCGTGCTGCCGGGCGATCGGCGCATCGAGCGCACCGAGAAGATGGGCGCCGTGTCCAACGGCATGCTGTGCTCGGGTGACGAGCTGCGGCTCACGGGCGACGCCGACGGCATCCTGATCCTGCCCGCCGACGCGCCGCTCGGCGTGCCGCTGGCGGACCTGTACGGCGACGTCGTGCTCGATGTGGACGTCAAGCCGAACCGCGGCGACGCGCTCTCGATCCTGGGCCTGGCGCGCGAGGTCGCCGCCGCCAGCCGGCAGCGGGTCCGCCAGCCCGTCCTCACGGTGGAGGAGGGGAGCGGCCCCACCACCGCCGAACGGCTGGCGGTCGACGTCCGCGACCCGGACCTGTGCCCGCGCTTCGTCGGCCGCTACGTGGGCGGCGTGACGGTCGGGCGCTCACCGGACCGGGTCCAGATGCGCCTGCTCGCCGCCGGGCAGCGACCGATCAGCAACGTCGTGGATGCGTCCAACTACGTGATGCTCGAGCTGGGCAAGCCGATCCACACATTCGACGCCGGGGCGGTCCACGCCGGGCCCGACGGGCGCCGCCGGGTCATCGTGCGTCGGGCGGCAGACGGGGAGCGCCTCCAGACGCTCGACCACGTCGACCGTGACCTCACCAGCGAGACGCTCCTCATCGCCGACCCGGAGGGCGCCCTCGCCGTGGCAGGCGTCATGGGCGGTGCCGATTCCGAAGTGTCCGATGCGACCACCGACGTCATCGTCGAGTCGGCCATCTTCGACCCCGTCAGCATTCGCCGGACCGCCTTCCGCCTGGCGCTGCGCTCCGAGGCGTCGAGCCGCTTCGAGAAGGGCCAGGAGCCGCGGATGGCGCGCCTGGGCGCCGACCGCACCGCGCAGCTGCTCCACGAGTGGGCCGGCGGCGTGATCGCCCCCGGCGTCGTGGACACCGCACCCGAGGAGCCCGGCCGCTCCCGGGTGTCGTTCCGCCCGGCGCGCGTGAACCATCTGCTCGGCACGCAGCTCACCGCTGACCAGCAGCGCGAGCTGCTGGCGCGCGTCGAGGTGGAGACCGAGCCTGCGCAGGCCGGTGACCGCGTCAATGTCGCCCTCCAGCCGCACCTGCTCGCCGTCGTGCCCGACCTCGCTGCGGCGGTGACCGCACTGGTGCCCACCTGGCGCCGGGACATCGCGGTGGAGGTCGACGTCGCCGAGGAGATCGCCCGGGTCCGCGGCTACGAGCTCGTCCCGTCCGTCACGCCCGATACGCTCATGCCCGGGTTCCGCGCCTCGCCGCTCGAGGTCCGTCAGCTGGTCCGGGAGATCCTCGCCGGAG
>JAJYMP010000231.1 GCA_021786915.1 Chloroflexota bacterium | reverse complement strand
ACCCCCGCGAACGACCGCCGGACGGCCACTCGCGTGAGCTCGCGGGCGAGGGCAGCCGACCTCCCGATCAGCACCAGGGTCACCGCCGCCCAGGCGGCGACCACCACGACGCCCGTGGTTTCCACCAGGAACAGGGGATCGCCCTGCGTGGCCGCCGACGCGGCGAAGCACGCAACCGCCGCCGCGGCGACCAGCAACGCCGAGCGTCCGGCGGGTGTCATGCCTCTTCCTCGCCCTCGGCGAGGTCGAGCAGCCGGCGGCGCAGCTCGGGATCCACCTCGTTCAGGCGCATCGCGAACTGGCGGTAGGCGGTCGAGCCGAAGCGCGCCAGGAGGTGGTCGAGCGCGTCCCGACTGAGCCGCTCCAGGAGGGCATCCTCGTCGGCGGCTGCCCGGTACACGAACCCTCGCCCATGTTTCTCGCGGACAAGGAGTCCGCGGTCGTGGAGGCGCCCCATGATCGTCATGATCGTGGTGTAGGCGGACGTGCTGGTGCCGTCCTCCGCGAGCGCGGCGGCCACCGAGGCCACGGTTGCCTCGCCCTGCTGCCAGACGGCGTGCATCACCGCCGCGCCGAGCGGGCCGAGAACGTCGTCCACCGTCGGGGTGCGAGCGGGATCCGGGGTTCGCATCGTTCGACTCTACCGTCCGTTCCCTAGCGGGTGTGTGACCGGGGCCTATTCGAGGATCGCGGCGACCGACGCCTCCATCTGGTTCTTCCCCAGCGCGCCGATCCTGATCTCCCGGATCAGCCCGTCGCGGCCAATGAACACGTGCGTCGGGACGCCCATCAACCGGTAGGCACTCGCGATCCTGCCGCTCGCGTCGCTGATGATCGGGAAGGGAATGCCGACCCGCTGTGCATACGCTCCAGTCTCAGTCGCCGGCTCGTTGATGAAGACGCCGAGGACGCTGAGGCCCTCGCCCTTGTAGCGGTTGTAGGTCTCCACGAGCTCGGGCATCTCGACCCGGCAGTCGCTGCACCAGGATCCGCCGAAGGTCAGCCAGAGGGGCTTGCCAGCGTAGTCGGCGAGCGAGGCCGGCTTGCCGTCATAGGTGACCCCGGAAAAGGGCGTCGGCGGTTGTCCGACCGCGGGTGCCACGACCGCGCCGTTTGGGGCGACCTCCACCGTCGTGAATCCATCATCGAGGCCGCCGTTCACCAGCCAGGTGAGGCCCGCGACCACGGCGATGGCCACTGCCACGACGATGATCGTTTGGACGCGGCCGGCGGTGCGGCGACCTTGGTCGAGCGTGCTCGTGGCGGCACCCATGCGCGGGACTCCTTGGTGCGGGCGCTGTCGGAGCGACCGGCGACGCAGCAGCTCGCGAGCGCTGCGCGGACACCTTCGCGCAGCGCTCGCGATGGGGGACGGCCGGCCCCGGGGACGCGCAAGCCGGCGGTAGTGGGACGCTCAGGACGGCGGGAGGGGCGTGCTCCTTAGTGCTGCGGCGATCATCGGGAACGGGTGTCGCCGGTCTGCTCGCATTGTTGTCGCTTCGCTCAACGATCCGCCATCCCTCGTACGACAGGGGTGTCGTGTATCGTCTGACACATGGCGAGCCTCGGCCATCCACGGACATACTTGACCTGTGGCTCAAGTGTTCGGATCCAAGATCGACGCCGAAGCGTACCAACGAACCTGCGTGCCGGCCGCCTGGCGGCCGATACGACACACGCCTGCGTTCGACCCCGCGCTGGCGGGTGAGGTGAGGGCAGTGGCCTCGGCGCTCACCACGGTCCTCCTTCTCGCTTACCGCTGGAGTAGACCCCATGTCTAGCCGGTCCAAATCGACGACGAGGCGCCCCGCGACTGCACGGTCCGGTGGCGTGTCGCGCAGCCGCATCCCTCGCCTGGTGCTCATCGGCATTCCGGCTGTGGTGCTGCTGGTCCTGGTCGTGGCCGCCGCGCTCGGTGGATCGAAGCCCACCGATGGCGGGCCCCTCGTCCGCGCGGACAGCCCGACGGTTGGTCGCGCCGATGCGCCCGTGACGCTCGTCGAGTTCCTCGACCCCGAGTGCGAGTCGTGTCGTGCGTTCAATCCCGTCACCAAGCAGATCCTTGCCGAGTACGGCGACCAGGTCCGTCTCGTCGTCCGCTACGTCGCCGGCCACGCGAACTCGACGCTCGCGGTACTGGCTCTCGAGGCGGCGCGAGAGCAGAGCGAGGACGGCTACTGGGCGATGCTCGACCTGCTGTACGAGCGCCAGCCGGAGTGGGGCGAGCGGCAGGACTCACAGGCGCAGGCGTTCCTCGACGCGGCCGCGGCGGTCGGGCTCGACACCGGGCCGATCCAGGCAGCGATGACCGCGGGCGACACGACGATGCTGGAGCGGGACCTCGCGGATGCGCGAAAGGCCGGCGTCCAGGGAACCCCCACGTTCTTCGTGAACGGCGCCATGCTCGCGGACTTGTCGCCGGACGGGCTGCGGGCCGCGATCGACGCCGGCCTGCGCCGCTGATGCGGTTCGGACGCAGCCAGGTCCGCCCGCCCGAGGCGGACGGCAACCGCCCCGACGGATTCGCGTGGCTCGACTCGCACGACGTCTACCTCGACGCCGCGTGCCAGAGCCTGCGTCCGCGCCCCGTCATCGACGCGCTTGCCGAGTACTACATGGCCTTCGGCGCCTGCGGGGGCCGGGTGAAGTACGCCTGGGGCAGCCGGGTGGACGAGGAGGTGGCTAGCGCCCGCGACGCGGTGCTCGAGCTTCTCGGCCTGTCCCGCCGGACGCACGCAGTGTCGTTCACGCTCAACACGACGTACGGGCTCAACCTCCTGCTCGGGCAGGTGCCGTCGGCGACGTTCGGGCGCGTCGTGACCAGCCATGCCGAGCACAACTCGGTGTTCCTGCCGACGATCACCGCCGCACGGCGCATGGGCATCGAGCGTCTCGTGCTGGACCGGTCGGCGGACGGGGCCCTCGCCTACGGGCCCGCCCAGCTCGAGCGCGCCGTGGTCGTCGTCAACGCGGTGTCCAACGTCGACGGCTCGCGGCTCGGCAACCTCGCTGAGCTGGTACGTGACGCCCACGAGCGGGGCGGCGTCGTGCTCCTCGACGCGGCCCAGGCCGTGCCGCACGCGGTCGATCTCCTGCTCAACACGGGTGCCGACGCGATCTGCTTCTCCGGGCACAAGGCAAACGCGCCCACGCTCGGCGTGGTCGTGGCGCGCCAGGATCTCCTCACCCGCCTCGAGGTGGGATTCATCGGCGGCGGCATGGTGTCCGAGGTGCGGGAGGACGGCTACGACCTCCGGGCCGACGAGCCGTGGACGCGCCTCGAGCCCGGGCTCCAGGCCTGGGGCGAGATCGTCGGCCTGCGCGCCGCCCTCGGCTGGCTGGGGGGGCTGCGGATCGACGGCCGCTCACCCTCCGAGCACGTCGATATGCTCGGCGCGCGCCTGTTCGAGGGCCTGGCCGCGATCCCCGGCGTTACGCTCCTCAACGCC
>JAJYMP010000775.1 GCA_021786915.1 Chloroflexota bacterium | reverse complement strand
AGGCGGGGCGCGCGTCCTTCGAGGAGGGCCGGCTCGCCGCGAACGCCGAGGCGATGGCGTCCGTCGAGGCGCGTCGGGCCGAGGCGTTCGCCGGCCTCGCCGCCGAGCTGGGCCGTGCGGCCGCGGCGGCGGCGGGCCTGCGCGGGGCAGTCCTCGTGGAGGTGCTGGGCGACGCGGCAGAGCTCGCGGTCACCTTGGCCGAGGTCCTCGTGGGCCACGAGCTCGTGGTGCGGGCGGCGCCGGCGCGCGACGCCATCGAGCGTGCCCTCGGGGTTGCGCCCCGTGGCGCCGATCTGGTGGTCCACGTGCACCCGGACTGCGGCCTGCGGGACAAGGAGATCGCCGCCCTGGCCGCGTCACGCGACGTGCGGGTCGTCCACGACCCGTCGGTCGACCCCGACGGGTGCCGCGTGAGCGTCGGCGCCTGCGAGATCGACGTCCAGATCCCGGCCGCGATCGAGCGGGTCCGCCAGGCGCTCGACCGGCTCCTCCCGCCACCCGGGATGCTCCCCGCCCATCCCGGGCGGACGCGTCCGAGGACGGGGTCTGCCAGGGGGTCGGCAGCATGAGCGTGCTGTCGGAGCCCTTCGTGAGGGACGCGCTGTGCGCGGCGGCGGTCCCGCGACGCACTGGGCGGGTCAGCCGGCTCGTCGGGTTGCGCCTGGAAGTCGAGGGCCTGGAGGCGGCGGCCGGCGACGCGGTCTGGGTGCGTCGCTCCGACGGCAGCCTCCTCGCCACCGAGGTCCTCGCCCTGCGCGAGGGAACCCTCGCGTGCGTGCCGCTGGGCGAGCTGTCGGGCGTGCGCTACGGAGACGCGGCCGAGACGGCCGGCCGGCCCCTCACGCTCACGGTGGGAGAGGGGCTCCTCGGTCGGGTGCTCGACGGGCTCGGCCGCCCCATCGACGACGGGCCGCCGCTCAGCGGCGGCGAGCAGGTCCCCTTCGGCGCGGCACCACCGCACCCGCTGCGCCGCGACATGGTGGACCGTCCGATCTCCCTCGGGGTGCGAGCGATCGACACCGCGGTCCCCTGCGGGAGGGGACAGCGCCTCGGGATCTTCGCGGGGTCCGGAGTCGGCAAGTCGAGCCTGCTCTCGATGATCGCCCGCGGGACCGACGCGCAGGTGTCGGTGGTGACGCTGATCGGCGAGCGCGGGCGGGAGGTGGCCGAGCTCGTCCGGCGGGACCTCCACGAGGCGCTCGCCCGCTCGGTGGTCGTGGTCGCCACCTCGGACCAGCCGGCGCTCGTCCGGCTCCGCGCCGCCTTCGCCGCCACCCGGATCGCCGAGTGGTTCCGGGACCAGGGCAACGACGTGGTGCTCATGATGGACAGCCTCACCCGGTTCGCCATGGCACAGCGGGAGGTGGCGCTCTCTGCAGGCGAGCCCCCTGCCACCAGGGGATACCCGCCGTCGGTGTTCGCGCTCCTGCCGAGGCTGCTCGAGCGCGCCGGTGCCGCCGAGCGGGGAAGCATCACGGCGCTCTACACCGTCCTCGTAGAGGGAGACGACATGGACGAGCCGGTCGCCGACGCGGCGCGTGCGATCCTCGACGGCCACATCGTGCTGTCGCGCCGGCTCGCGACGGCCGGGCACTTCCCGAGCATCGACGTGCTCGACTCGATCTCGAGGGTCGCGCCGGCGGTCACCTCGCCGGGGCAGCAGGCGCTCGCACGCGAGCTCCGCCGGCTGCTCGGCGCCTACCGGGACGCGAGGGACCTCGTGGAGATCGGTGCCTACGTGAAGGGGTCGAACCCGCTCGTCGACAGGGCGCTCGAGCTGCACGGGGCCATCGAGACGTTCCTCCGCCAGGAGGTCGGCGAGATCTCCAGCGCCGAGGAGGCCTGGTCGCGCCTCACAGCGGTGCTCGCCCCTCCGGGCGACGTGGCCGGGGCTCGCGCCGGAGGAGCCGTCGCGTGAGGCGGTACCGGTTCGAGCTCGCAGCGGTCCTGCGGGTGCGCCGCGTGGAGGAGTCGTGCGCACGCGCGGCGCTGGCGGGGGCGAACGGTTCGTTGCGCGAGGCCGTCGAGCGCCGCGACCTCGCTTGGCGGCGCTACCGCCGGTCCGCCGAGGCGCACACCATCCGGCCGACGACGACCGCGCTGTGGCGGGAGCGTTCCCGCGCGGCGCTGCTCGCCGACGTCGCGCGCCACGAGGAGGAGTCCGTCGTGGCCGCGAGCGGGCAGGTCTGTGCCGCGCGGCACGCGTGGTCGCACGCGGCCCGCTCGGTGGCGCTGCTCGAGCGGTTGGAAGCCCGCCGACGCCGCGAGCACGCAGCCGAGGCGAACCGCCAGGAGGACGCGCGCGCCGACGACCTCGTGGCGGCGCGCCGCCTCGGAGCCCTCGCGGCTGGCTTCGACCGCGGCGGGGACCGGAGCTGACGTGGCCACGGCGGCCGCGGTCTCCACAGTGCGGGCAGTGCCGGCGGTCGACGCCTGGCTGAGCCGGGTCCGTTCCACCATGCAGGCGGTCTCGACAGCCCTCGAGAGCGCCGCGCCGAGCGGGGGGTTCGCGTGGGTGCTGGCGGGGGCGGCGGCAGCGCTCGAGGCCGGCCCGGCGGGCGAGGGAACCGTCACAACGGGAGGCACACCGTCGGGTGCTGCCGCGCCGGCGGGCCGGGCATGGAGCGCAGCACCCTCCGACCTGCCGGCCGCCGCGGTCCGATCGGTCCGATCGGTCCGATCGCCGAGGCAGGGCGCCACAGCGGTCGCGCCGGGAGCCGGGACACCGGGGCAGGAGGTCGTGACCGAGGCGGAGCGGTTCCTCGGGGCGCCCTACGTCTGGGGAGGCGAGAGCCCGTCGGGGTTCGACTGCTCGGGTCTCGTCCAGTACGTCTACGGCCAGCTCGGGATCGCGCTCCCGAGGACGAGCGAGGAGCAGGCGCTCGCGGGCACGCCGGTCCCCGGCGTCACAGCGGCGCAGCCCGGAGACCTCGTGTTTTACGCCGGCAGCGACGGGACGCCGACAGCGCCGGGCCACGTCGGCATCTACATCGGCAACGGGCTCATGATCGACGCGCCGTACACCGGCACCGACGTGCAGGTGGACCCCGTCGGCGATCCGGTCGCCGTCCGCCGGGTGCTGCCCGGGGGCGCCCCGTCGCCAACCCCCGCGCCGGCGAGCGCGCTGCCCGGGACGGGCGCGGCGGGAGTTGGCGCGGCACCCGGCGACGTGCCGCCGACCTCGCTGGCGCCGTCGTTCGCCGCAGCGGCGAGCAGGTACGGCCTTCCGGCGGGCCTCCTACCGGCCGTCGCGCGCCAGGAGTCGGGGTTCCAGGCGAGCGCCGTCAGCTCGGCCGGCGCCGAGGGTCTCATGCAGATCATGCCGGGCACGGCCCAGGGCCTCGGGATCACACCCTTCACACCCCGCCAGGCGATCGACGGCGCCGCATCACTGCTCTCGGGCTACCTGCACAAATGGGGCTCGATCCCGCTCGCTCTCGCCGCGTACAACGCTGGTCCGGGTGCAGTC
>JAJYMP010000446.1 GCA_021786915.1 Chloroflexota bacterium | reverse complement strand
GGTCGCGACGCGCAGCCCGTTCACGTAGATCCGGGCCGGCTGCCCCTTTCGTCGAACCAGCACCGCACCGAGGGGCGTGCGCTCGATCTCCTGATCGCCGGCATAGCGTAGGAAGAGGCCCTTGGCCTCCTCCACGTCGCCGTCCTTCAGCCCGCTGAGGGCCACGTCGGTGCCCGCCATCCGGGGATCGGATGGCGGCGCAACGATGACGTGCAACGTCCGCAGATCCTCGAACTCGTGCTTCGGCAGCCGGGCGAGTTGCATGTCGCCGTGTGCAGAGCGGACCTCAACGCCGATCCTCTTGCGATCAAAGACGGCCAGGGCATCCTTGAGGCCGATCCCGAACTTGCCGACGACGAGGTCCGGGTGCGCGAGCTTCTCGGCGTTCTCGTTCTGGGTGAGATGCTCGTATCGCAGGCCACGACCGAAGTCGCGGACATGCCAGACGCTGTCAGTCCTGCAGATCTCTGGTTCGGCGGTTCCGCTCAACGCAGCTTCGTCGAGGGCGTTGGCGATGATCTCGCGAACCGCGTGCGCCGACGTCCAGTGTTCGAGAACACGCTCAACGTTGAGATCAAAGGCTGGCATCTCTCTTAGCCTCCGTTACGCACGCCACGATGCGTGCGTCGAACAAGCACCGCAGCGCCGCGAGATTTCGCCACCCGCGCTCGCTCGCGTCACCAGCGGCGAGGGCTGCGCGGCGCACGACGTCGTCTGTCGCCGTCCATACCTGCCAGAGATCGGCGTAGGTAGATCGTGAGACCCACCCGGGGTGGCCCGACTTACTGCGGACTCGGACCCGGCCGACTCCCGGATGCGACGACGTCGCAACCCAATCGCTGACGTCGCGTTCAGCGGCAACGCATACGAAGTAGTGAGCGCCGTTCGCCCGACCCTGCTGCTGCCCCGTGCACGAAGCGCCGGCAGCGACCAGCACGTCGGCGTCCATGAACAGGGCAAGGCCAGGGCGGATCTCCCGCACGTCAAACATCGGACGGTCCGGACCTCGCGGACACACTGTTCGACGGTCGAGGACTGGACGATGCGCCTGGCGACTCGAGCCGGGTTACGACCGGCTGGTCTAGGTACTTCCCCTCTCGCACGTACGTCCACAATGACCTCAAGGCGTCGACAAACCCGTCCATGTGCGCCCCCGAGATGACTGGCATGTCCGGCTCACCGGTGAGGGCGGCGTAGCGCGGGTTCTTGCCCTCGAAGAACCCGATGACGGAAGGGTCATCGCCGGAGGCTTGGATCCAAGCCATCACGTTCCAGTTCTGGTCGGCGAGGAGTTCGAGATCGACCCACGCCTGCTCCTGCCGGTGCTGCAACAGCCAGTCGATGAATTCAAGCGCCTCGCGGTAACCGCTCTGGAACTCGCGGTTGGCCTGCTCAGACAGCTGCGCAGCGAGCGAGATCATGGTCATCGCGGCTTCCTCAGAGGGGGCGCGGGCGAAGGCGGGTGCCGCCTGCCGCTTCCCGACCAGGTCTCGCAGCGCCCTCTGCACTAACGACGATGGGTTCTGATCGGCGTGATCGACTCGTGCCGCATCCCAGAGGTCATCTGGGACGTAGATCGTGAACTTCGCCATGGGTCCTTCCTAATAAGGGGTACTACTTGGGTAGGGTACTCCCTATGTCAACGGCGTCCCGGGGAGCAGGACGGAGGCTCCGCCGAGTGGCAGTCCTCCGTGCGATCACCAGGACCACGGCACCCCGCCGCCCCACGGGTAGCCGGTCGGCCCGGCCGACCCAGAGGGCGGTTGCGGTGTCGCCTGGATCGCCGACAGCCTTCGCCGCAGCGCCGGCACGCCGGCCCACGTCGCGGCGGCGAGGGCGATCACCACGGCGACGGCAACGACCGACCCGGCCAGCGCCGGTACAGTGCCGGTAGCAGCCGCTGCAGCGGGCGTTAAGCTCCCGCTAGCCGGCGGCGCGGCAAGGTCACGACCCGGTGCTGCCGGCGCGGCAAGGGCCGCTGCGCCGGGTGCGGCAAGGTCCGCCTCCGGGTCGGCGGGCTGGGCGGCAAGGCGATGTCGGCCGCCATCGTCGATGACCGCCCCGGCTTGCCGCAGCCTGTACAACCGGTGCCGGGCGGTCCGTGCCGGGATCCCGAGGCGGGCGACAAGCTCGGCGGTCGGCAAGGGTCCGGCCGTCAGCAGCCGGCAGATCGCGGCGTCCGTGGGATTGTCGCGCTGGTCAGGCATCGCCCGACTCCGTCGTATCCATCGCATCGACAGCCAGGACGAGATCGGCCCTCCGCCGCCCGGCGTCGGCCAGGAGCCGTGGCGAGGCAGCGTGGAGAGCCAGATCGCCGGCGGGATCGACGTACTCGATGCCGGCTTCGGTGCTCGCCAAGAGATCGAGAGACGCCAGCGCGTCGGCAATCGCCGCCCCGACGCGATCGAGTCCCTGCTGGTCCGCAAGACGGCCGGCTGCGCGCAGGTACGCGCGCAGCTGGGCGAGGGGGCGGCGACGCGCTGTGCATGCGGAGCAGCGGGCGGGTAAGGGGCCCCGAGCGCGACGCGCCCGGACGACCGAGGCGCCGCAGTCGACGCACGTCCCGTTCGTATCTCGTTGAAGCCGGTTTGTTCGCCCGAGGGGCGAGCGAGTGGACCGAGTGTCCAGGAGGCGCTCGGCACCGAGCGCACGCGGACGGTCCGTGAGGGCGCCAGGCGCGTCCGCACGACCCCGGCCGCGGGATGCAGTCGTCGTCGCTGCGCTCACCGCTCCACCTCCGACTCCGCTAGGTCGGTGCCGTCGAAGGCCGACTCGGGATAGTCGCTGTCGCCGTCAGATCGGGCAAACGATGGCCACGACCGCGGACCACGCGGACCAGATGCCGGGTCGGCGTCGTCCGGTCCGCACGGTCCGCGGTCTGAAGCACTGTCTGTTCGGATACCGACGCCCACGTACACGCGATGGCGCCCCTCTCCATCGTCCCGCGGTCGAGCCATGTGGAGTCCAGGGATGGCCGCGTGCAGGTCACGCCCGAACGTCTGGCGCGTGCCGTGGTGCTGGGACTGCTCCTCGCACCAGTCCTTCCAGGCCGTCCACAGGACGTCCACCGACACCTGCAGCTCGTTCCCGACCGCGCAGCGGTCGCGCACGAAGGCAGCCGTCGGCGAGGCGAGGTCTTCGAGCTCGCGGATGGCCTCGCGCGCCGAGGCCGGCTCGGTGAAGTGGCCTTGCGCCCGCAGCCGGTCGAGCCCGGCCAGGGCCCAGTTGAAGATGCCCGGCAGCTCCCGGAGGATCTGGCGCAGGAGCGTCGGGTCCTCCCGGCCGTAGAAGGAGCGCCGCAGCACGAGCACCACGAAGCGCTTGGCCAGCGCACCCGAGGCGTCGGTGAAGCGGGGCAGCTCGTTGGTGAGGAGGAGGAACCGCACCCCGAGGCGGCCCGTCCAGGGCGCGCGGTACTTGCGATCCACCGTGATGGCGTCCTCGCCGCTCACGGAGAGCAGGCGCTCGGCCA
>JAJYMP010000160.1 GCA_021786915.1 Chloroflexota bacterium | reverse complement strand
CGACCTCGCGGCCGCCGTCGGCGAGGCGGTCGGCAAGCCCACGCGTGTTGCGAACGACGCGGACGTCCAGGGTCTCGCGGTCGTGAGCGGGTCCGGCCTCGAGCTCGTGATCACGCTGGGGACCGGCTTCGGCACGGCAGTCTTTCTGCACGGCGCGCTGCTACCGCACCTCGAGATCGCCCACCAGCCGTTCCGCAAGGGGGAGACCTACAACGACCAGATCGGTGAGCGCGCCCGCAAGGAGGTCGGCGAGGAGCGGTGGAACCGGCGGGTCGGCAAGGCGATCGAGAACCTCGATGCCCTGTTCTTCTTCGACCACCTCTACGTCGGCGGCGGCAACGCCCGCCGCATCGAACGGCACACGCTGGATCCCTTCGCCGAACGGGCCACGATCGTGGACAACAGGGCAGGCATCCTCGGCGGGATCAAGCTCTGGGAGGGAAAGCACCTGGGCGTGTGATCCCGTGGTCGCGCCCAAGGCTCCGGCAGCGGGCGCGACCCCCCTGGATCGCCTGGCCTGGCCGGCCGCTTGGCGGCTCGCCAGGGGGGACGGCGGCAAGCCGGGTACACTGGAGATGCCCAGCCGACGGTCGCCGTGGACCGCTGGGCCACGCATGCACGGACCCGCGCTCGTAGCTCAACGGACTAGAGCATCTGACTACGGATCAGAAGGTTGGGGGTTCGAATCCCTCCGAGCGCGCCAGATAAGTCCAGGTGAGCGGCACAAACTCCCTAGTGACCCGGGCTATCCCAGCTCTGCCTGCTACTGGATGCTACTGTTTCTCCGAAACCTGCTACTGAGGGTCAGTAGCACGGGCGTCTCGGGGAGGCGTCGTGCGCGGTCACCTGCGAAAGCGTGGCGATGCGTGGGAATTGCGGGCGTACGCAGGTATCGACCCGCTCACCAATCGGCAGAAGTACGTCACGCGTACGTTCCGGGGCGGCAAGCGTGAAGCCGAGGAAGCCCTCGCTCGCTTCGTCACCGAGGTGTCGGGTGGCAGCCAGGCAGCGCAGGACACGACCGTCGGTGATCTCATCCGTGACTGGCTCGCTCTCGCGAGCCGAGAGCTGTCGCCGACGACGGTGCGCGGCTACGAGTGGATCGTCAAGACGTACGTCACGCCGACGCTCGGAAAGGTGCCGTTGGCACGGCTGCGTGTCGCTCAGTTGGACCGGTTCTACAGCCAACTCCGCGACAAGGGCGGCCAGGACGGCAAGCCGCTGTCGGCGGCGACCGTCCGACAGGTCCACGCCATCATCCGCCGGGCGCTCCAGCAGGGGATGCGGTGGGGCTGGATCACGACCAACCCGGCGGCGCTCGCATCGCCGCCGAAGGTGAGGTCGTCGCAACTTTCGCCACCCGACCCTGCGGAGGTCATCCGTCTCATCGAGGCGGCGGTCGAAAAGGACGCCGACTTCGGGTGCTTCCTCCACGTCGCCGCCACGACGGGCGCCCGACGGGGCGAGCTGTGCGGGCTGCGGTGGCAGGATGTCGACCTCGCCGGGGCGGCGATGACGATCAGCCGGAACGTCGTCGAGGGCGCCGGCATGGTGGTCGAGAAGGACACCAAGACCCACGCCTCCCGGCGCATCGCACTCGACCCCGAGTCGGTCGCGATGTTGAAGGCTCACCGAGCCCGCATGACTGCTCGGGCGTCGGGCTGCGGCATGAGGCTGAGTGACGAGGCTCACGTGTTCTCACCCGATCCGGACGGCAGCCGGCCGTGGGTGCCGAACGACGTCACCAAGAAGTTCATCCGGGTCCGCAAGCGGGCCGAGCTGGAGACCGTTCGTCTCCACGACCTCCGGCACTTCGCCGCCACCCGCCTCCTGGCGGCTGGGGTGCCGGTCCGGACGGTGAGCGGTCGCCTCGGCCATGCGAACGCCGCGACCACGCTCGGGGTCTACGCCCACTTCGTCGAGGAGTCGGACCGGGATGCGGCGGCAACGCTCGGGGCGCTGCTTGCACCGACGCCCCCCGCGAAGGCCCGCACGTCGAGGACCCGCCGAGCCCGTGCGGCCCCGGCATCCTCGGGCTGATGCCGGGGCCGGCCAGGGACGGTCGTCACACCGCATTCGTAGGATTTCGATGGTCGTGGACGCCGCGACGTGTGTTCCCGGACCGCCGAGGAACTGCGCACTACTGTTCAAGCAGGCCGCGAGCGACACGGCTCGACAGGTTGAGTGGGAGTAGGAATGGTCTAGGAGTGGCATGGCAACCCTGACGGTCGAGAGCCGCAGCGAGATCAGCGCTGACGACGGCTCCCGTCATCGTCGCTTCCGGCCACGGCTTGGCCTCACGTACCAACAGGATCTCGGCGCCCTCATCGAGGAACTGACCTCGCTGCGGCCGGTTGAAGCATGGGCCGTGCTCGACACCGCTATCGCCCGGCTGGCCGAGCACCAACTGACGCTGCGCGCCCTGGGCCTGTCCGGCATGGACCTGGCGCTCACCGTCCGCTACGAGGCGACGCTGCGGGTGTTGCGCGACCTGCTCAGCCAGGGATGGACGATCCGAGAGGACGACGAGGGGATCATCCTCGACGCGCCCGGCCGCTCGGCGGTGCGGCTGGAGGATCCAGAGGCGGCCAAGGAGTCGATCCGGCGTTCCTTCGCCTTCGCCCGCGAGGCGCAACTGCGCGAGCCGGCCACGACCAAGTTCATCGAGACCGCCGAGCGGCGCGGGGTCAGTCGGCTGTTCACCAGCGGGGTCGAGTTGGCGGCCCGGCTCACCGCTGAGGGTCCCGACGCGATCCAGCCGCTGCTCCAGGTGATCGATCCGGGTGCCCGGGACGAAACCACCGGGATGTTGCTGCAGGACGTGTGGCGCTATGCCCGGCACTTCTGGTCGATCCCGTACCAGAGTACGCCTGGGCGCAACGTCTTCTACCTGATCCGCGATGCGGCGCTACCGGAGAAGCCGCTCATCGGCATTGCCGCGCTCGGCAACCCCGTGCTGGGGCTGGCCAAGCGGGATGACCACTTCGGCTGGTCCGCCAAGGGGCTGGAGCGCCGGCTGGCCGACCTCACGCCGCGCAAGCGCCGGGAACTGGCGGCTCACTTCGTGCGGGTCCTGAACGAGGCGGTCGAGGCGACCTACGGCAAGGACCTCGGACTTGGCAGCGGCGCCCGGCCGTCGGCGGCGGTGGTCGCAAGGCTGGAGGAGATCGAGCGCCAGAGTGCCGCACTGCGGCTCACCCGGCTGGATGCAGCGGGCGAGGAGCGCGATGCGGACTATCTCCTGATTCGATCGGCGCAGAACGCCGCCGACTCGGGCGACGTCGACTCGGTCAGTTGGGAGAAGGTAGCGAAGACGGCGCTGTACCGCCGCAAGCGGGCGGGCGCACTGGCCGACGCGTACCGGGCGCTGGCGGCCCTCAACGATCTCGGTTTCACCGAGAAGGGCGGCGACCTCCAGCGAGCACTGGCGGACCCGAACGGTCGACGGGCGATAGAGACGGCGCTGCGGCGTATC
>JAJYMP010000738.1 GCA_021786915.1 Chloroflexota bacterium | reverse complement strand
GAGCATCGACACCGTCTCGGGCGACGCCTACGTAGACGCCCGGGCGCCGCTCGCGGTCACCTGCCGCACGGTGTCCGGGACCGTCAAGGTGCACGCCCCGCGCATCACCGCCCTGGACATCGCCACGACGAGCGGGGACGTCACGATCGGCGCGGCGCTGGACGAAGGCGTGACCCACACCCTCACCTCGGTGAGCGGCGACGTGCGGCTCGCGACGGACAGCGAGGTCACGGTCGACCTCCAGTCGGTGACCGGCGACATCCGGGCGGCGACGCCCCACCGTATCGACGGCACCCGTGGCCGGCGGACCGCCGTGCTCGGCTCGGGCCGGGTGCGGGTGGCCGTCCGCACGCTGTCGGGCGACGTGAAGCTCCAGTCGGCCTCCGGCGGCGGCCCTGAACCCCATGCGCAGAACGCCCAAACTCCGGCCGGGAACGCCTCCCGGGCCGGCGGGCCGCCCCCGAGGGCGATGTTCTGGGCCGACTTCGGTCGCGACTGGGCCGAATCCGCGAAGGACTGGGCGCAGTGGGGCAAGGCCTGGGCCGAGGGCATGTCGTGGGGACGTCCCGCGCCCGACGCCTCGCAGGCGGCGTCATCGGCGCCTGCCTCCAGCCCGTCCGCCGAGCAGGAGACGACGGCCACGACGCCGACCGAAGCCGACCTGTCGGGCGAGGTCGCCGCTCCCTCCATGCCGGCTGTCGAGTTGGTCGAACCAGTCGAGACCACTCCGACCGGCCTCGATGACACGTCCCCGGTGGCGCCGCTGACGCCCGAGGACGTCGAGGTCGCGCGCCTCGAGATCCTCCGCCAACTGGAGCGCGGGGACCTTGACGTCGAGACCGCCGCGGAGCGGCTGGCGGCGCTCGAGGGCGCCGCCGGGCGCCCGGAGGCCTGAGCCGTGGGCGAGGATCCGCTCGAGACCGTGCTGCGGCTCGTCGCGGACGGTCGGCTCACCGCCGAGGAGGCGTCGCCGATCCTCGAGGCGCTCGAGGCGGGACGCGTGCCCACGTCGTCCTCGGGCCCCTCGTCGGGCGGGGCGGCGACGGCCGCGGGATCGTCCGGCTCTGGCTTCCCGTCCGGCTCTGGCTTCCCGCCCGGCTCCGGCACGGCTCCCCGGCGCGGCACCGGCCCCGGCTTCGCCCCCGGCCCGGGCTTCGGTCCCGGCTTCGCCCCCGGGGGCCCCGGCCCCAGTATCGGGCTCGGCACCGGCGACGCCGGCTCGGTCGGCTCCGGGCGGTCCGTCCGCATCGAGGTCCGCGAGGACGGCCGCAGCGTCGTCAACCTCCGCCTGCCGCTCGCGATCGGGCGGTTCGCCATCGACCGCATCCCCGGCCTCTCCGCAGACCAGGTGGAGCGCGTTCGCGCCGCCCTGAACTCGGGAATGACCGGACCGGTCCTCGTGGTGGACGACGGCGAGGACAGCGTCCGCATCGCCATCGAGTGAGTGAGGAGAGATCCCATGGTGTTCAACACCGAGTTCACGCTCCAGGTGGCCCACGACCACCAGGCAACGCTCCTGCGCAGCGAGGGGCCGCGCCGCGACTCCGTCCGCCCCCCTGCCATTCGCCAGCGCATCGGCGCCTGGATCGTGCGGCTCGGGCTCGCCGTCGAGGGTCGAGCGGCCGTCCGCCCCGGCCGGGCCTGGCAGGCCTGAGCCGCACAGGCAGGAGCCATCGGTGACCATCCCCGCCGCCGACTCTGCCCCGGTGCCCGCGATGACCGGGCGCCTCGGGCGCCTGCGCGGCCTGCGCATCTGGCACGCAGCCGGCGTGAGGGACTTCCGCCTGCTCTGGGCGAGCGAGGGGATCTCGGTCCTGGGCGACCAGTTCCATGCCGTCGCCCTGTCGTGGCTCGTCATCTCGCTCACTGGCTCGGGCCTCGCCCTGGGCACGGTGCTGATCGCGATCTCGGTGCCCCGGGCAATCCTGCTCCTGCCCATGGGCGTGGTGGCCGACCGCCGCTCGCCGCGCTCGATGATGCTGCTGTCGCACTTCGCCCGGGCGGGCATCGTCGCGGCGATCGCCGCGCTCATCGTCTCGGACAACGCGTCGATCCCGGCGCTCGCCGCACTCGGGCTCCTGTTCGGGGCCGCCGACGCGATGTCCATCCCGGCGATGCAGGCGTTCGTCCCCCGAGCGGCGGGCGATGACCGGCTCCCGTCCGCGAACGCGCTGCTCCAGGGAACGCTGCAGATGACCTCGATCGCCGGGCCGCCCGTCGCCGGGCTCGTCGTGGCGGCGGCCGGCACAGGAATCGCCTTCGGCGTCGACGCAGCGTCGTTCGTCATCGCCGCCGGGCTGCTCATGATGATCGGCGGGGCGCGGGTGCCGTCCCGCTCCGGCCCCGGGTCGAGCGCGACGGGAGCGTTGGGCGCTGCGGCGGTCCCTGCGCCGGCTCCCAGCGCGCCCGGCCACGCCGCGGGCCCCATCGCGAGCGAGACGTTCCTCGCCTCGCTGCGCGACGGCTTGCGCTACGTCATCGCGGACCGCGCGATCGCGGTGCTGATGCTGGTCTCGCTGGTGCTCAACTTCGCGCTCAGCGGGCCGGCTTCAGTGGGCTTGCCCTGGCTGGCGGAGCTGCGGTACCACGCGGGTCCCGCGGGCCTCGGCCTGCTCGTCACGGCGTGGGCGATCGGCGGCCTGGCCGGGACCCTGGTCGCGGGCACCGCGCGGCTGGAGCGCCAAGGCGGGAACGTGCTCGTCGGCCTCGCCCTCGCAGGCCTGGCCGTGGCCGTCGTGGGCGTCGCGCCCTCGATCCCGGTCGCCTTCGCTGCCTTCGCGGTCGGTGGACTGTGCACGGGCTACGTGAACATCGTCGCCATCTCCTGGCTCCAGGCGCGCGTCGAGCGGGCGATGCTGGGGCGCGTGATGGGGCTGGTGATGCTGATGGGGTTCGGCATCTCGCCGCTGTCAATGGCCATCGCGGGGGCCCTGATCGACGTCAACGCCACGGCGCTGTTCCTGGGCGCCGGCGGGCTCATGATCGTGACGACCATCGGCGCCCGGGCCGTGGGGATGGTGGAGCTGTTCGACGCGCCGGTGGTCCAGGCGCGGCCCGGGGACGCGAAGGCCCGCGGGTAGCGGGACGCTCGGTCAGCCGCCCGGGTCGGCGCCGGCATTGGCTCCGGCATCGGCCTCAGCCTCGGCCCTGCGCGCCGCGGCCTCCGCGGCCGGCAGCGTGACGGTGAACCGGGCGCCGCCGCCCTCGGACGAGGACACCGCGATCGTCCCCTGCATCGCGTCCGTGATCCGGCGGGCGATCGCGAGCCCGAGCCCCGTGCCGCCAGATCCGTGGCGGGTGGTCCCGTGGAGGCGGGTGAACGGCTCGAAGATGTGCTCCCGCTCGGCGGGCGGGATGCCGGGCCCCTGGTCCTCGACCTCGAGGACGACGCGCGCGGCGGACCGGCGGACGCGCACCGTGACCGTGGTGGCGGGCGGCGAGTGGTCCACCGCGTTGTCGACGAGGATAAGCAGCAGCTGGACCAG
>JAJYMP010000752.1 GCA_021786915.1 Chloroflexota bacterium | reverse complement strand
ACGCGAGCCGTACCTGGCGGCGGTTCGCGCCTTTCTGGGCGGCGCGCGCTGGCGCGTCGTTGGCGCGGCCGCGCCTCCTGAGGACGGGTGGAGCGCGGTCGCTAGTTTCGCTCTGGCGCGCGGTGTGTCGCAGGCGCAGCTCCGGGACGCGTTCCTCCAGGTCCGCGAGGACATGGCAGCCGGTGCGTTCCACATGGAGGTCCCGGCGGGTCTTGCCGACTTCCTGGCCTGGAGTCGCCGCTGGTGCCGGGTCGTGGTGGCTACCAACAGCCCGGCTTCGTCGGTCGAACCAGTGCTCGCCCGCCTAGGGCTGGCCGGCCTCCTCGACGACGTCGCCGCGGGGGCGTCGAAACCTGGCTCGCTCGTCGGGCTGGTCGAGGGGTGGGCGGAGCGCTACGGCGCCTCGCGCGAGCGCGTGATGAGCATCGGAGATCACTACCGCAACGATATCGAACCCGCGGCCCGGGCAGGCTGGTCCACCGCGTACATCACGCCCTGGCGCTGGGTGCCGGGGCCGTGTTCGCTCGTCGGCACGAGGGTGGAAGAGGTCCTGCCCGGATTGCGCGAGTGGGTCGAGACCGTGGCCGCCGGGCCGAACGGGAGTTGGTGGCCGGAGACCTCGTCACGGGAGTCCCTGACAGCGTCGCGAACCTGACTGTGCCGCCACGGATCGAACCCGCACGGTCAAGCGGCCTGAGGCGTGCGGCCGGCGTCGTTCGGCCACCTCGGGAGAAGAGGAGTACGACACCACCATGACAGCGGTCCGCGTGCGGTTCCTGGGAGGTGTGGGCGTCATCGGCTCGACGAAGCTCCTCATCGAGGAGGACGGTTGGCGCGTGCTGCTCGACCTGGGCACCGACATACCGTCGTCGGCAGACCTCCTCCGCTACCCTGCCCTGCCCCGCTCCGACCGCAGTATCGCCGACAGGCTCCGCCTGGGCGTTGCACCAGCCCTGGATCATCTCTACCGCGCCGACGTGCTGGAGGGCACGGCGGTCTTGGGGGGGGCCGACGGCCGCACCGCGGTCTTCCTCAGTCACGCCCACATCGACCACGTGGGGCTCGCCGGGTGGGTGGACCCGGCGATCCCTGTCTACGCCTCGACAGACACGGTGAGGGTGCTCGACGCCCTGGAGGCGGCCGGGTCGGGGCTGGAAGGCGGGCAGCCCCCACTACACCCGCTTGACGACGGCGAGGTCGTGCGCTTCGGGCCGTTCGAGGTCACCTGTGTCGCCGTCGATCACGACGTCCCGGGCGCTTCGGGCTTCCACGTGGCAACCGCAGACGGTGCGGTCGCGTACACCGGAGACCTGCGACTGCACGGACGACATCCGGAACGCAGTGAGGCGTTCGCCGCCCGCGTGCGTGGGTCACGATTGCTCGTCACCGAAGGAACGATGCTCGCAGCGCAGTTCGGAGCGCCGTTCCTGAGCGAAACGGACGTCGACGCCGCGTTCGATGGCGTCCTCCGGTCCACGCCGGGCCTTGTCGTTGTCAGCCTCTACCCGCGCAACACCGAGCGCGTCGCCGCGCTCCTGAACCTCGCCGAACAGGCCGGACGCACGGTCATCTGGCCCGTCGCGATGGGGCGCTTCCTCCGCGCCTACGGGCTGGATCGCATCGTCACCTGGGATGACGGACCAGGCACGGGGGCGCTCCACGCGCACCCCGAGCGGTTCGTGGTGCAGCTCGGGCTGGACGAGATCACCAGGCTGCTGGAACTGCCGGTAGGGCCGGGGGCACTGCTCGTGCATTCGAACGGCGAACCGCTCGGTTCGTTCGACCCGAACTGGCCCCTGCTCGAGGACTGGCTCACCTTCCTGCATCTGCCGATGCGCTCGATCGGCTCGCCGGGGCACGCGACGCCGCACGATCTCGACCGGCTTGTGCGGCTGGCCGCGCCGCAGATCGTCGTTCCGATCCACACGAACGAGCCGTATCGGCTGCAGCCGCCTCCGGGCACCGCCCGGGTCCTAGCGGAGCGGGGGCGCGTATACACGCTCGAGGCGCTCGATGGGTAGGGACGCCGCGCGGGTGGACGCTGTTCGATCGCCCGATAGGGCCAACAGGCCGGTTCCCGTGCCCGAATCCGTGGTGTGCGTGGACCTGGATTCCACGCTGTGCGACACGCGGCACCGCCGCTACCTGGTCCGGGCGCCCGACGACCCGCAGCCCACCGACTGGCGGGAATACTCGCTGGCGTGCGCCGACGACCCACCCATCGATGGTCCGATCGCGCTCGTCAGACTGCTCGCCCGCGCGTACAAGATCGTCATCGTGAGTGCACGCGACGAGGCCGCCCGGGACCTGACCGTGGAGTGGCTGCGGCGCCACGAGGTGCCCTACGACCGGCTCATCCTGTACCGGTCGGGAGTGGACGATGCCGACATCGGGTCCTTCAAGGCGACCCAGATCCGCCGGGTTCGCGACGATGGCGCAGAGGTGGTCCTCATGGTGGAGGACGCGCCGGCGGTCGCGACCGCACTGCAGGCGCTCGGTGTCACAACCCTGCTCGTCCAGCCGCCCGCGGTCGACGGCGAGGCCGCTGCCGGGGCACCCGCGAGGTGAGGCACGCAGTGGAGAGCCGGCAGCCGCGCATCTGCGTGGTCGGTAGCTGCATGATCGACCTGATCTCGAGGGAGCCCCATCTTCCGACGCTGGGCGAGACGCTGGTCGGTCACTCCTTCCACCTGGGCTGCCGGCGGGAAAGGGGCGAACCAGGCCACGGCGGCGGCGAGGCTGGGCGCTCGCGTGTCGATGGTGGCCCGCGTAGGTTCTGACGCGTTTGGCGAGGGGAGCCTGGCGAACTTCCGCGCCGACGTCGTCGACGCGCAGCACGTGCGCCAGGACCGCGAACGGTTCTCCGAGGTCCAGCCACGCCCCTGGTACGACAGTTCATGACTGATAGTCAGCGAAAGTCCGTCATACGGAACACATTCGAGGTGTCCGGACGCACCGGCCGCCCGATCAGAGCTGCCGGTAGCGCGGCCCCTCACCGCCCTCCGGCGGCGTCCAGCGGATGTTGTCCGACGGGCACTTCACCGTGCACGTCATGCAGTGCAGGCAGTTCGACGGGCTCAGCACGATCCGCTCGCCGTTCCAGCGGTAGACCTCGCCCGGGCAGAAGTGCGTGCAGGCGGCCTGGTACGCCTCCCCGCACGCCGCGCAGAGTGCCGGGTCCACGAGCGTCACGTGGGAGGGCTCGTCCTCCCGGTGGAACGTTCCGGTCAGGGCCAGGAAGGTCGCGCCGTCGGCAGACTCGGGCCGGCGCCGAGCCAGGCGCACACGCGGGCGGGTTCCCTGCCGATCGGGCGGCATGCGGAGGTGGAGCGGCAGGCGATCCCCGACCGTGGAGAGGAACGCTCCCGGCACCATGCCCCACTGGAATCCCTGGCGATAGCTCCGGGCGCGATGCAGCTCGGCGAGGATGCCGCGCTCTTCCAGCAGCCGCACGTAGCGTGGCCCGGCGCCGTCCGGCGGCTCGCC
>JAJYMP010000685.1 GCA_021786915.1 Chloroflexota bacterium | reverse complement strand
CGGGATCCGCCTGCCCGCCGACCGTGCGTCGGCCGGTTCATCGGGATGCCGGCGCACCATCCGAACGCGTCGGGCCACCCGACGAGAGTCGGGTGAGGCTGGCCCCATGATGGGGCCAGCCTCCCGGGCGTCATGACCGGCCGTCATTCGGTGGCCGAGGTCGCCGCGCTGCCGCCTTAGCACGCGAGGGCCCACACCGGAGCCTATCTGTCCCAGCTGTCTGGCGATGCGCTGCCCAACGTGCGGAGAATCGGCGAGCTCTTCCTCGACGTGACGCCAGAGGCTCGCTTCCGCCTTCTGCTTTCGATCCTCCGGATCGGTTCCACGCTGAGGTCGGTTGAGCCGATCGCCTTCTAGGCCCCTTGCGCCTTCGCGTTCGGCCAGGCCTGAGCCACCGATTGCTCACCTCAGATTCACCTTGCGCTCAGCCATCCGCACAACACTGGGCCGCGGCCCGAGCCGCAGCGTCCGCTTGACCGTCCCGCGGTGGCCGTCGATCACAGCGAGGTGGTAGATGCGGATGGCACATCCGGTGCGCGCGCGAGCGCGCCGCCGTCGGTTGGCCGGCGCAGCCCTCTTTGGGCTGGCGGCTGCGGCTGTCTCCTTGGGCGTCGTAGCAGGCCGGGCCCCGTCGCCCTCGAGCACTCCGCCCCCCGAGGCGTTCCAACCGTTCACCGCGTCGCGGAACCTCGGTGGCGTGCCGTCAATGGCGCAGGCACCGGCTCCTTCCGCCTCGGGCCAGGTGCCTGCGGTGTCCCTCGTCCCGACGGTGCCCGAGGTGCCGACCATCGCGAGCGTGTCAGGAGCCTCTGCGTCCTCGCCCCCCGGCAGCTTCGCCCCCGGGTCGACCGCGCCGGCCTCGACCGGCCTGCCGACGCCGGCCCCGACTCCACCGCCGGCCACGACGCAATCGCCTGCGGCGACGCCGCCCCCCGGGCCGTCGCACGTGGTTCGCGCGGGGGACAGCCTCTGGTCGGTCGCGGTGATGCACGACGTGTCGCTGTCGGCGGTCGTCCGATGGAACCCTGCAGCGAATCCTGCGCGCCTCCGGGTCGGATCGACCCTCCGGGTCCCCGGCGGCCGCGCCGTGACGCTGCCTCCCGCGGCGGCTCCGAGGCCCGCCCCGGCGCCGAGGACGCTCCCACGTCCACGCCTGCGCGCACACCGGTGGCCTCTCGCCATCCGCGGCACGATCACCACGACCTTCTCGAGCCGGCACCCCGGCATCGACATCGCCGCCCCCGCCGGCACCTCCGTTCGCGCGGTCGCTGCCGGCGTGGTCGCGTGGGCGGGCTGGAAGGACAACGGTGGTGGGTTCGTCGTCGTCGTGCGACACCCGGACGGGATGGTCTCAACCTACAACCACAACCGCCGGGTGCTGGTCGAGGTCGGCCAGCGCGTCCTCGGCGGCGAGCGGGTCGCCGAGGTCGGCTTCACCGGGAACGCGACGGGTCCACACTTGGACGTGCGGATCGAGATGGGCGGGCGGTTCGTGGATCCCCTGTCGCTGTACTGAGCACCGCGGCCCGCCTCGGCAGGCGCTCGGAGGTCTGCGGATGCCGGTGACGTCCTGGCTCCTGTGGGGCCACTTGTTGGCGACCGCGATCCTGGTCGGGTACTACCTCGCCCTGGCGACAGTCGTGATCCCAGCGGTCTCGAAGGCTGTCAGCGGTTCCTCGGCAGGTGCCGTCTCGGCCGGCATACTCCTCGCCGAGATCGAGCGACGAGCGTTGCCGTTCCTCCTCGGCTCCCTGGGCGTCTTCCTCGCCACGGGCATCGAGCTGATGACCTCGGACTCGGACCCCCGCTATGCCGGGGTCGGGCAGTTGCAGGGAGGGTGGGCGAGCCTGCTCCTGATCAAGCATCTGGTCGTGGTCGGCATGCTGGTCGTGGGCTCAAGCCTGGACGGCATCCTGGTGCGCGTCGGCCGGGACGATCCCGCGCGACCCATCCCTGCCCGGCTGCTGTGGACCGCGCGGGCGCAGGCGGCGCTCGGGGCGCTCGTCCTCCTGCTCACGGCCGCGGCCCAGGGGGCCTGACCCGGGGCAGCGAACGCGATCACCGCCGCGAGCACGACGACGGCGATCGAGCGGAGCCTTCGGCTCTAGGACACCCGGCGGGGCCGCGCCCCCCTGACGCACATCAGTCGTCGACAGTGCGCCTTTGGCCATCTGCGGATCGCTCGGGCTGGATGGCATGCGGTGGGGTGTTGGCTCGGGTGGGGGGGCGAACCTGGCGTGATGGGCTGCGAGTGCGCCGGAGGACGGGTCCGAGCAGCCGCCGCACGTCCGTGGGGAGGGCGTCCGCAAGGATCTGCCGGTCAACCTCCTCCTGGATCAGGCGCAGCAACAGGGCGTCGAGCGATCCCTGCGTCGCGAGCAGCCGCTGGACGACCGCGCTCAGCGGCTTGCCCGTCCTGACCATCTCGGCAACGGCTGTCGCCTCCCCGGCGGCCCGGTTGGCGTGGGCAAGGGCCGACGCCGCTGCCGCGTAGCGCCTGGGCGGCATGGTCTTGCGGGCGCCGCCGGTCATCAGTGCGACCGGTGGGCGGCCAGCGCAGCCGCCGCGTCGGCCCGGGCCCAGGCCTGCATCTGCGCCACCATGTCATCGGCATCGACCGCGCCGTATCGTTGGTCGCCCCGGACGAGCACGATGCCGGCCGTCCGCAGGTGTGCGGCGATCTCCAGGGCGGGCGCGTCCGCCTGCGCGATGAGGAGGGCTCCCGCCGCGACCATCTCTTCGCCGCACCGCGCGGCCGGCCGGCTCGCCGCGGCGCGCATCTGTCGGGGCCCGATGGCGCCGACGAACAGGCCAGACCCGTCGAGCACCAGGGACGAGCAGGTCCGCGCCTCGGGCGGCAAGTCCGCAATCCGGTCATCGACGCGGCGGACCGCGTTGACCGGCCGCGCCAGCTGGGCGGCAGTGTGGCTCGCGAAGAACCGGCTCACGGTGTCCAGCCGGCGGATCGCCTCCGCCTGCACGGAGACACTCGCGGCCGTCAGGATGCCGAGGGCCAGGAGCATCGGATCCCCCGCGCGGACCGCGAACAGCGCCAGCAGGACCGCGAGGACGGCGGCAACGACCTTCGCCGTTCGCGCTGCATGCGCGGCGCGGTGGCTCGCGTTGGCGCAGCGCAGGTCGGCGATCGCCTCGACGGCGTCCCACGCCGCGAGTCCTGGCATCGGGACCACGGTCGCCAGCAGGAGCCCGACGTTCGCGAGCACGGCGAGCGAGCCGATCGCGTGCTGGTAGCTCCCGGGCGCCGCGCCGGCGGTCGCGAGTGTGGCGGCGGCGGCGAGCGCCCCGGACACGAGGGCGGCGGCCCCGACCGCGGAGAGCCGCCGTGCGGGCGACGCGCCCGCGGCGACGTCGCGGGGGCGCAGGAACGGCGCGTCTCCGACGGCCTTCCGGCCGCCGAGGATGACGACCCGGATCACGCGCGGCACGACGAACGCCATGCCGATGACGTAGACGCCCGCGACCGCGGCGAGGACGGCCTGCGGGAGGGACTCGCCCGGGTGGGTCGGCAGGTAGAGCGTCGCGATGAGGACGAATGCGATCGCGCCCGGCACGAGCAGCGAGCGCGCCGGCTGAACCGCCGCGCCAGCCGTGCGTCCGTCGCCCGTGCCCACGGGCCGGGCACTCACCGCCGAGCCTCCCGCGGCGCCCCGCCGAGCCGCATTGCGATCGCAGCCCGGCTCAGACGTCGCCTCGAGGGCGCGACGCGCGCGGCATTGGCCATGCTGTCCGGTCTCCTGTGTGTCACCTGCGGGCCCGATCGGGTCCAGCACAAGTCCACGCCCCGCCCCTGAATCGCGGATGAGTGCCGTCTGAGGGGCTGGTGAGCAAGTGCCGGCATCAGGTGCATATACAGCTGGCTCCAACGGAGGGGGGCGAGGCGGGCGGGATCCGCGAAGGGGCGGATCCCGCCCGATCGGCGGCCCCGGCATGGGCCGCGGCGACGCGGGCCCGGGGGAGGCGGGCGATGCGCGTCCTGGTCGGCAGGTGCCGGCGTGGCGATCCATAGACCGGCGCCTCCGCCTGCTGCCCTCGGGGGGAAGGGCACCGTTGAGCATCGCCGGTCGGCATGAGCACCAGATGAGGCAGCACTGAGACTTACCCGGCTTCGAGCCGGCGTGCGACGCGCCTCGAGATCAGCCACGCCGCAACCGCCATCGCGACGCCCAGCGCGAAGACCGTTGCGGCGGCGTCCGTCCAGAACGCCGTGGGGAACAGCTGGGTGAGGCGCTCGACTCGCGGGTCGAACGAGAAGTTGCCCTCGGGGAAGAACACGGCGTGGAAGGCGAGCCACGCCGCGTCGAAGAAGACCACGAACAGGAGGCCGGCCCCGGCCCCGATCGCGGCCGTGGCGAGGGCCGCCCGCCCGACCGCCCGCCACCACTTGGCCTCGCGGCGGTGCCGGAGGCCGAGCACTGCAACCGCAGATCCCGCGAGGGCGACCAGCACGGCGAACGCCCGCAGCACGCCGTAGACGTCGCGCATGTGACCGCGCTCGGCGGCGTCGAGCACCGGCGCGCCGTCGATCGCGACCGCGAAGTCGGGCGGGCCGATGGTGACGTCGCCGATGATCGCCGTGGTGATCCGCGCGACCTCCGCCTCGGGGAGGCCGGTGATCGCCGCGACCCCGGCCCGCTGCTGGGCGGGTATCACCCACCACGGGTTGAAGAGCAGCACGAGGCTGGCGCCAGCGATCAGGACCGGGGTGGCGGCGGCCGACAGCATCGCGGCCCACCGGCCAGGCGCCGGCGCCGCGGCGTGCCGCGGCCCCCTGGCCATGCTCATGCCCACCTCATCGCCAGCTCAGCCTGCCGGTCGACCATCTGGACCTTGGGCGCCCGCCCGGCCACGCGAATCGGGAGTCTCCGCATGCAGCTCATTGAACTTGCAGTCATCGACTCGGACGGGCAGCCGGCGGCGGCGTGCGCCACCTGCGGCTCGCTGGTCGCGGCCGGGTCCGGCGTGACCGCGCTCTTCCACGGCCGCACCCTCCGCTTCCGGTGCGCCGGGTGCTTCTCGAGGTTCGTGCTCGACGCCGACCACGCCCCGGACGGCACCGCGGCGGCCTGCTGCAGCCCGGACGCGAGCCACGAGACGGCGGCCGCGCCGGCCGAGACGCCGTACACCGAGTGGTGCATCTGACGTCCGTCGCGCCGGCGCGGCGTCACGCCGCGGCTGCTCCCCTCGTCGTGCGGCGCCAGGAGAACCGCCGCGACTCGGCCCGGACGCGGAGCAGGGCCTGGCGCGCGACCAAATACGCGGCGACGGAGCCGAGGAAGACCAGGCCGCTGCCCTCCGCCACCCTCCCGAGCACGAGCATCACGGTGAGGGCAGCCAGGGCGAGCCCGACGCCTGACTCGATGAGCTGCGCGGGGATCCGCCGGGCGCCGACGCGCCGGTCGGAGGACCAGATGCCGCGGCCGGCGGTCATGCGGCCCGCGCAGCACCCCGTCAGGAAGCAGCCGACGCGCCCGACTGCCACGGCGAGGAAGATCGTGGGGGCGATCGCGTCGAGGTAGCCCCCCAGCGGGACGCCGAGCAGCATCGCCGTCGCGACGGCCACGACCGGGGCGGACACGAGGAAGCCGTCGACCGACCAGCCCTCGCGGAGCGTGGCGCGGCTGGGGCCCTTGAGGATCATGTACCACGCCTTGGCGCCGGCCACGCCGGCCGACATGGCCAGGAACGACGCCGCGATGGCGGGGCCGACGGGGACGCCGTGGTGCGTGAGGAACACGGGCTGCGCCAGGAGCGCCCCGAAGATCGCGAAGACCGCGGCGATCAGGAAGCTGCCGGTCAGGACGCCCGGGGCGGCCGCGAGCGGCGCCGTGAGGGCCCACCTGGTCCGGGCCGGGCCGGCGGCGCCCACCATCGCCCATCGTCGCCACGACCAGCCCACGGCCTGCAGGACGGCCGGGTTGGCGGCGCGAGCCCGCTCCGGGCCCACGACCTCGGCCGAGACGTCCCACTCGCCGGCCGCGATCCCGTAGACCCACGTCGTGCTGGACAGCGGGCCGCTGCCCGGCACGACTCCCGCGATCGTCTCCGTCGTCGTGAACGAGTCGGCGGGCGCTGGCCGGTCCGCCGCCCCGCGCCGCCGGCCGCGGATGCGGATGGTCAGCGTGTACGGCGGCGCCCCGGCGGGCCCGGAGTCGAGGCGGTGCGACACCACCAGCGCCATCGGGTCCTCGACGGCGGGGAGCGCAGCGTCGGGCGCTTCGGCGGCTGTCGCGGTCGACGGTGGGCCGGCCACGCCCGGCGGTGAGACCACGCGGGAGGAGCCGACCGCCGAGACCGCGCCTGCCGAGGCGGATGATGCCCGGCCGCGGCGCGGCGGCCGTCGCTTGGCGCTCACCGTCGGCCTTCGCGCCGCGGCCCCACGTCGCTACGCACGGTGCGCGCCGTGCTGCTCGCCGTGGTCGTGGGACATCGTCTCGCCGCTCGCCCAGCGCTCGGGGTCCTCCCGGAACGTGGCCGCGCAGGCCGGGTCGCAGAACCAGTACGTCGTGCCGCGGTGGTTCTCCGAGAGCGGTCCGCCAGCGGCGACCTTCATCCCGCAGACGGGGCCGGTGGCGAGGGTCTCGTGGCTGTGTGCGTGCATCGTGGGGCGCTCCCTTCGGCGTTCAAGACTCGATGGGTCGTCCGGCGTGGTAGCCGGCCTGGTGGATCACCCGCATCAAAGCCCACGCGTCCACGGACGACGCGTCGGCGCGGACGTGCGCGGTGGCAGTTGCTGGGTTGACCTGAGCGCTGCGGACCCCGGGGACGGCCGCGAGGGCGCGTTCGAGCGTTGCCGCACCGGCGCCTCCGCAGCTCAGGCCGTGCACCGGGATCGTCAGATGAAGCGAGCCGTCCATGTGCCGGATGGTCCGTCGCCAGGCTGAGAGCCGGGTGAGCCCCGCGTGAGACTTCGGCGCTCAGCCTTCGCGGGCTGGCGCCTCCGAGGTGTCCGGCCGGCGGGGTCGGGCCGGGATCGCGATCTCCGCGCGCGTGCCGCCTTCCGGCAGCGGCGACAGCGAGATCGCGGCGCCGTGCGCGTCGGCGATCCAGCGTGCGATCGCGAGGCCCAGGCCGGTGCCGGACGGCCGGAGCGCCCGCGCCTCGCGGCCGCGGTAGAGCCGCTCGAACAGGTGGGCTGCGTCCTCGGCGTCGATCCCGATCCCGGTGTCGTCGATGGTCACGACCGCCGTCGCGTCGCGCACGTCGAGCCGGGCGGTCACCCTGCCGCCCGCCGGGGTATACCTGGCGGCGTTGTCGAGGACGATGCCGAACAGCTCGCGCAGCCGGTCGGCGTCGCCCTCGACCACCACGGGCTGGACCGCGGCCACGCTCATCCGCACGTGCGCGGCGGCCTGCCGCTGACGCCGAACGCAGTCCACGAGGAGGGCATCGAGCTCGACGGGCTGGAAGGTGAGCCGGGCGCCGGACTCCGCCCGGGCCAGGGACAGGAGGTCCCCGATCAGGCGGCCCATCCGCTCCGCCTCGTCGCGGGCGTCGCTGAGGATGGCCGACCGCTCCGTCGCGTCGAGGCCGGGCCGCGTCGCGAGGTCGAGGTTGGCGCGGATCACCGTGAGCGGCGTGCGGAGCTGGTGCGACGCGTCGGCGAGGAACCGCTGGAGCGCCTGGTGGCTCGCCTCGAGGGCCGCGAGCATCTCGTTGAACGCCAGCGCAAGCTCGCCGACCTCGTCGGGGGTCCCGGGGTGCTCCACGCGGGCGCCGAGGTCGCCGGACAGGGCGATCGCGCGCGCCGTGTCGGTCACGTCGGCGACGGGCGCGAGGGCCCGGCGGGCCAGGAAGAGGCCCCCGACCAGGGCGAGCAGCGTCACCGCGACCCCCCCGAGCAGCAGCGCCAGGCGGACCGTGTCGAGCAGCGAGCGGAGCGGCCGCGTGCTGTCGGCCCAGACGATGTACCCCACGGTGGCACCGTTGGGAGCCTTGACCGTCTGGATGGTGATCCGCAGCACGTCGCCCGGGACCGGGTGCTCATGGATGGCATTGCCCTGGCGGTCCGCGGCGGCGATGTCCGCAGGGGTCATGGGCAGGGCGGGCTCCGCGGGGGGCGCCGAGTCCGCGATCTCGCGGCCCGCGGTGTCGAGCACGAGGATCCGCCCCCCGGTCGACGCGAGCTGGGAGACGATCCTCGGCGTCGGCGCCAGGCCCCCGGCGGCGTTGAGGTCCTGCGCGACGGCCCCCGCGGCGTGCTCGGCGTTCGCGACGAGCGACGCGTTGAACGACTGCTCCAGCTGGCCGCTGAGGACGACGTAGACCCCGCCGCCGAACACGGCCAGGGCGGCGGCCAGCAGGCCCGTGTAGAGCAGGGCGAGCCGGGCGCGGATGGTCAGCGGCGGCAGGCGGCTCACCCGTCCTTGAGCACGTAGCCCGCGCCGCGGACGGTGTGGATCAGCCGGCCCTCGCCGGCGGCCTCGAGCTTGTTGCGCAGGTAGCGCACGTACACCTCGAGCACGTTGGACTCGCCCTCGAAGTCGTACGCCCACACGTGCTCCATGATGACGTCGCGGGTGAGCACCTTGCGCGGGTGGCGCATCAGCAGCAGGAGCAGGTTGTACTCGGTCGTGGTCAGCTCGATGCGCCGCTCGCCGCGGCGGGCCTCGCGGGCGTCCACGTCGAACTCCAGGTCCGCGAAGCGCAGGACCTCGCCCGCCGGCGCCGAGCGGCGGCGCAGCAGCGCGTGCACGCGCGCGAGCAGCTCCTCGAAGCTGAACGGCTTGACGAGGTAGTCGTCGGCGCCCGTCTCGAGCCCCTCGACGCGGTCCCTGACCTCGTCGCGCGCGGTCAGCATCAGGATGGCGACCTCGTCGCCGGCGGCCCGCAGGCGCCTCGTGACCTCGAGCCCGTCGAGCCCCGGCATCATCACGTCGAGGACGACGAGCTGCGGCAGGTGCTCCCGCGCCTTCTCGAGGCCCTCCTCGCCCGAGGCGGCCTCGATCACCCGGTACCCCTCGTACGCGAGGCCGCGCCGGACGACGGTCCTGATCTTCGGGTCGTCGTCGACGACCAGGATCCGCGTCGCATCGGCCATGGTGTGTCTGTGCCTCCGTCAGGTGTCACTTCCGGTCGGGCGTTCGAACCCGTCGGAGCAACGGCTTCCGTTGCTGCTGGGCCTGCCAACGGTGCATCCCAGCCGCGATCGCAGCCATTGTGTGTGGTGCGACCGTGGGCGATGAACCTGAGAAGAATATGAGTGCCAGATGAGATCCCAGCGCCACGCAGGCGGGAGGGCTCAAGTTCTTGGTCAGTGGAGCAGCGTCGCGGTTGAGAATGCAGCCACCAGCGGCTCGGCGATCACGCCCGTGAGGACGAGGATCGCGGCCATCGTGACGGTGGTCCGGTCGGACAGGCGCCCGAGCGTCGGCATCGCGCCCGCGGCGTCGCCGAAGTAGACCGGAGCCAGCACCCGGACGTAGTAGAAGATCGAGATCACCGTGTTGATCGCCGCCACGATGGCGAGCCAGGCGAATCCGGCCTGGATCGCGACGAGGAACAGCAGGAGCTTGGCCACGAACCCCGAGAGCGGCGGGACCCCGATGAACGACAGGAAGCTCAGCGCGAGCGACCCCGCCAGCCACGGGCGGACGCGGGCGACACCCGCGTACTCGGCGAGCGCGGTCCGTCCGCGCAGCGCGACCACGGTGCCGAACGCCGCGAAGTTGCCCGGCACGTAGGCGGCGAGGAAGAAGAGCAGGGCCGGGATCGCGAGCTCGCTGCGACCGAGCGCCACGATCGCCATCAGGCCGTACCCCGTCTGGGAGACCGCGGACCAGCCGAGCAGGCGCCGCACGTCGTCCTGCCACAGGCTGGCGAGGTTGCCGAGCGTCATCGTGGCCGCGGCGATCACCGCCGCGAGCACCTCCCACCCGACGGATCCCGCCGGCAGCACCATGACGAGCCTCGCGAGGAAGATGAAGGCGCCGACCTTCGGGACCGACGTGATGAACGCCGCCACCGGCGCCGGGGCCCCCTGCGCGACGTCGGGCACCCACGGGTGCGCCGGCACGGCTCCGAGCTTGAAGGCCAGGCCGACCACGACGAGCGAGACGCCGCCGACCACCGCGGGCCCCCCGACCGCCGGGAGGCCCGCCGCCAGGGCCGCGAACGTCGTGCCGCCGGCGGCCCCGAACAGCAGGGCCACGCCCATCAGCGTCGCCGAGTTGGCGAGCGCGCCGATCAGGTAGTACTTGATCGCAGCCTCGGCCGAGGCCGACGAGCGACGGTGGTAGGCGGCGAGGACGAAGCCCGTCGCGGACGACAGCAGCATCGCGACGACGAACTCCTTGAGGTCGGTCGCGCCGGCGAGCAGCATCGCGCCCAGCGCGGAGTACAGCAGCAGCGTGTAGTACTCGCCGTGACGGGGATCGCGGGCGAACCATCGCACCGAGAGGAGGATCGTCGCGGCAGTCGCCAGCAGGACGATGAGCCGGCCGAAGGCCGCGACATCGTCGCGCGCATAGGTTCCGAAGAACGTGAGCGCCTGGACGCCGCCCAGCATGGTGAGCGTGATCGCCGCCGCACCGATGACCGTGCCGAGCGCGAGCCACGCGGCGCCCTGCTGTCGGGCGCGCGGCGCCGCCAGGGCGTACAGCAGGACGACGACACCGCCGATCACCACCGTGACCTCCGGCACGACGTCGCCCAGCATGGAGACCATCGACGGCTCCGCGGTCATCGCGCCTCGCCCCTGCCGCCCGGCACCGAACCGTCGCTCATGGCCGGCCGACGAACGGACCCGCGAACGAGTCCACGACCCCGAGAAGCCACGCCGGCGCCAGCCCGATCAGGAGGACGAACGCGCCCAGCACGCCGAGGCCGGCGAGCTCGCGCCGCCCGAGGTCCGGGAAGTGCTCCAGTCGTTCCGGGAGCCTGCCAAGGAAGACCCGGCCGAGCATCCGAAGGAAGATGCCCGCCGTCAGCACGATCCCGAGCAGGGCGACGGCAGCCAGCGCCGGCCAGACCGCGAGGGTGCCGGTGAAGATCTGGACCTCGGCGACGAATCCCGCCAGGCCCGGCAGGCCGAGGCTGGCGAACGCCATGAGGGCCATGAGCACGGTCAGCCTGCGCGCCTTGTCGAGCAGCCCGCCGTACGCATCCATCTCGTAGGTCCCGCCCCGGGCCAGGACGGACCCGCTCATGAGGAACAGCGCGCCGGTGATCAGGCCGTGGGCGACCATCTCGACGGTCGCCCCGGTCAGGGCGATCGCCCGGGCCGCCTCCTGGCCCGTGACCGCGGCCCCGGCAGCCGCGAGCCCCAGGATCACGTAGCCCATGTGGTTGACGCTGGTGTAGGCGATAAGCCGCTTGAGGTTCGTCTGGGCGAGGGCCACCAGGGCGCCGTAGACGATCGAGACCGCGGCGAGCACGGCGATCGGGAGCGCCAGCTCGGCCCAGACGCCCGGCACCATGCTCATGAGGATCCGCACGAAGCCGTACGTGCCCATCTTGAGCAGGACCCCGGCGAGGATGGCGGACGCCGGACCCGGCGCGTCGACGTGGGCCGGTGGCAGCCAGGTGTGGAATGGGACGATGGGGGTCTTGATCGCGAAACCGATGAAGAAGCCCGCGAACACGAGGGTGGCGTACACGCCGGTCCCGGCGAGGGGCTGCTGGCGGATGATCTCGGCCATGTCGAAGGTCCGCGGCTCGGTCGCGAGGTAGAGCCCGAGGATGGCCAGCAGCAGCGGCAGTGACCCGGCAAACGTGTAGAGGAAGAACTTGAGCGCTGACCGCTGGGCGTCGCCGTGACCCCACGCCCCGATGAGAAAGTACATCGCGACCAGCGAGACGTCCCAGAAGACGAAGAACAGGAACAGGTCGAGTGCCAGGAACAGGCCGATCGAGACGCCCTCCAGGAACAGGATCAGGGCGAAGTAGGCCAGCGGCCGCCCGCGAAGGTCGACGGGATACAGCACCGCGACGACGAAGATGAGCGCGGTCATGGCCGCCAGCGGCAGTGACAGGCCGTCGATCCCGACGCGGTACGCGATCCCCAGGGACGGGATCCATGGCAGCGTCTCCACCTGCTCGAAGCCACCTGACCCGTGGAAGCGCAGCCAGGCAGCGACCAGAAGCACGAGCGGCACGGCCGCGACAACCGTGGCCACAGCGACCAGACGTCGAGGCTGGGCACCCAAGCCTCGGTCTCGCGGCAGCAGCGCCAGCACGGCCGCGGCGAGGATGGGCAGGAAGATGGCAGCGGTCAGCACCGGGAGGCTCCTCGGGTCATGTGGGGTCAGCGCCCGATCGCCAGGATCGCCGCGATCGCGACGAGCCCCACGGCGCACAGGACGAAGTAGTGATGGCTGAGGCCGGTCTGCAGCCGCCGGCTCTCGAGCCCGGCGCGGCCGAGGCCGCGCGCGGTCCCCTCGACAGCCGCGTCCACCCCGTGGTCGTCGGCCGCGCGGGAGATGCGGGCAGCGGCGACCGATGACGAGGCGATGGCGCCCACGGTGCGATCGATCGACAGGTCGAGGCGTCGGGCGCCCAGGCCGGACACGGCGACGGCGATGCGGCCGGTGGCTCGAACGCCCGCGTCGATCACGCGGTCGTCGGTGCGAGCGAGCGCGGCGGACAGGGCGAGGACCGGCGCCACGATCAGGCGGTGCTGCAGGCTCGGCAGCCCGAGCCAGTCGCCGACGGCGGCGTGCCAGGTCGCGCCGGGCAGGAGGTCGCCCAGGCGGCCGCCCCGGTCCACCAGGGAGACGGCCAGGACGCCCAGCGCGATCACGGCCAGCGACGCGACGATCTCCCACGGGGCGCCGGCCGGCAGCCTGCCCCCGACGAGTCGCTCGACGACCGGGCCCGAGGCGGGCAGCCAGAGGAGCGCCAGCGCGAGCGTGAGCGCGGCGAGCAGCGCCAGCGCAGCGAGCTCGACGCGCCCCGGTCGCCGCACGCCCGACGGCGGGGTCCCGCGCCCGAAGGCGAGCACGTAGAACCGGCCCGCGTAGGCGACGGTCAGGAAGGAGGCGACGAGGACCGCGGCGGCGAGCGCAGGGGACGCCTCGGCCGCCGCCGACAGGATGGCCTCCTTGCTCCAGGCCCCGCCCAGCGGCGGGATCGCGGCAAGCGCCAGGGCGCCGGTCCCGGCGGCCATGGCGACGCGTGGCAGGGCCCTGCCGAGCCGCATCGACCGGAGATCGGTGGTTCCTGCGGCATGGATCGCCACGCCGGCCGCGAGGAACAACAGGGACTTGAAGGCGGCGTGGGTGACGAGCTGCGCACCCGCCGCGGCGGTGGACCCAGCGCCGACGGCGATGAACATGAGCCCGTACTGCGCCGACGTCGAGGCGGCAAGGACCCGCTTGGCGTGCGTGTTGGCCAGCGCGACGACGCCTCCCGACAAGGCCGTCGCGAGGCCGATGATGGTCACCGCAGGCAGGAACCAGCCCACCGCCGCCAGTTCCGGCGAGAGGCGGATCAGCAGGTACGCCCCCGCGGCAACCAGGGTGGCGGAGTGCAACAGGGCGGACACGGGGGTGGGACCGGCCATGGCCGCGAACAGCCACGGGCTGAACGGAACCTGGGCGGACTTGGCCGCCGCTGCGAGGAGCACGCCGCCGGCGATGATCTCCCGCCACGGTGATCCCGCGCCCGCGATGCCCGCGAAGCCGAAGCCGCCGGTAGCGGCCAGCGTCGCACCCGCGGCGGCGTACAGGCCGAGGTCGCCGAGGCGCGTCGTGAGGAAGGCCTGCGTGGCGGCGTCGGTATTGGCTCGCTCGCGCCAGCCGTGCCCGATCAAGGCCCACGACGTGGCACCGACAAGCTCCCAGCCGAGCAGCAGGCTCACGAAGTCGGCCGCCACCACGAGCAGCAGCATGGCGCCGACGAACGCGAGCAGGAGGACCAGGAGACGGGGCCTCCCGACGTCCTCCGTCGCCGCGGCGTACGCCACGATCGGCATGGCGATCAGGGGCACGAGGACGACCATGACCCGCCCGAAGCCCGACACCTCGAGCGTGAGCGCGATGGCCGGGCTCCAGGCGATCTGGACCGCCCACCCACCGGATGCCGCAACGATGGCGAGCAGCAGCGTCAGGATCAGGCCGGCGACGGCGATCGGACCGAGGGCCCGGGGCCGCGCTCGCAGCATGATGATCGCGGCGGCCGCACCGACCGGGACCAAGGGAAGGATGAGCGGGTTCATCCTTTGAGCCGTCGGAGCTTCTCGGTGATATCCGCCCGGCGAACGCGGTAGACGCCCGTGATCAGCGCGAAGCCGAGGGCCATCTCGACGGCCATCACCGTCATGAAGACGACGCCCAGCATCAAGCCTGATGGATCGCCCCCGGCCGCCCGCGCCCAGAGCACGACCAGCGCGAGCAGGGCGCCATTGATCATCAGCTCGATGCCCATCATGAGCATGACGAAGGACTGCTGGCTGAGCGCCCCGTACACGCCGATCCCGAACAGCGCTGCGGCGACGACCAGGACGGCCTCGGTCGTCACGCGGGCTCCTCATCGGGCTGCAGCCCGGGTTCGACGGATCCATCCTCGGCCGAACCGAAGCGGCCTCGCGAACCCGCGATCACCACCGCGCCGATCATCGTCGCGAGCAGGGTCACCCCGGCCGTCTGGAACACGAGCATGGAGTTGCCAAGGAGCTCCTGGCCCAGCTCCACCGTGGCGGCGGGCGGGTTCGGCGCGGGCCGGTTCGGGAACTCCCCGACGAGCCCGACCGCGGCGAGGGCCAGGAACGCGACGACACCGGCCACCGCAGCGACCCGGTTCTGGTGGACCATGACCATCGGGTTCAGCCCGGCCGGGTTCATCATGAACATGACCATGACGATCGCCATCACGAGCATCTCGCCCGCCATCATCAGGATCAGCACCATGCCCAGGAACTCGGCCCCGAGCAGCACCATGATCCCGCCGACGGCCGCGAACGAGGCCAGCAGGTAGAAGGCCGCGCGCACCATCGAATCGGTCCGGAACACGCGAACGCCCGCCACGATCGCAATCGCGGCGAACGCGAAGAACGCGACGTCCACGATGACCGGGTCGATCACAGCAGGAACGCCCCCGAAACGAACACGTTGAGCAGGGCGAGCGGGATCAGGGCGACCCACGCGACGAGGACGAACTGCTCGATCCGGATCCTCGCGATCAGGTGGCCGGCCGCGACGATTCCGGCGAGGAGCAGCAGGGTCTTTACGATCACCCAAAGCGGGCCGGGAAGCACGGGCCCCTGATACCCGCCGAGGAAGGCGGCGGCACCCATCGCCGCCACAGCAACGAGCATCGCGGACCGGGCGAACCCCCAGAGCAGGCGATCCACCCCGGCGTCCTCCGCGGACGTGCCACCCGCCAGGTCGGTGCCGTCCGACAGGTTGAGCGGACCCCAGAAGGTCACGGCCATGCCGGCGACCAGGTACAGCGGCAGCCCCAGGGGCTCCCGGATGACGTTCCACAGGGGTGCCTGCGCATCGACGATCCGCACGAGCGACAAGGACTGCGCGGGCATGGCGGTGGCGAGCATCGCGAGGAGGAACGGGATCTGGAAGGAGAGCGCCATCGCGCCGTAGCGGTAGGCGCCATGCAGCGGCAGCGGGGAGTTGGGCGACCAGCCGTGGAGGAACACCGCGATCATGACGAAGGCGATCGCCGCGGAGAAGACGACGAAGCCCGTGTCGGGATCGGCGGGCGCCTGGCCCGGTCCCAGCGGCAGCATCGAGATGGCAAGGGCAGCCAGGGCGGCGAGCATGGCCGGCGCAAGGGCCCATCCCGCAGCATCGGGACGCTCGGTGGTCGTGCGCGACGTGGCGAGCGACAGGGAGACGGCAGCAAGCGGCGCGAGGAGGAGCCGGCGCACGTGGACGGACCGCCCGGCAACCGCGGCGCCGGCCCACCGATCAGCCACCGACACGGCGTAGCTGCCGGTTGCGAGCAGCGCGGCCGCGGTCGCGATGGCGACGGGCACCGGGAACGGCTCGCTCATGCCACGACCGCGGCGACCTGCCCGGCGCTCGCCAGCTCGCCCAGGTCGAGGTCGAGGCTGACGATCGACGCGATCGCGTCGCCCCATGCGAGGCCGACGACGAGCCCGGGGAGCAGCTCGAGGCTCCGACGGGTCGGTGCGTCGCCGGCGGCCATGCGCCCTCGCGGCGTCTCGACGACGCCGCTGACGTCCGTCCGGGCCGCGCCGGCGCGCGCCGCCAGCTCGAGGCTTCGCGCGGCCTCCTCGAGCCGCAGCTTCCAGCGCGATGCGGCGTCATCGGATGTGCCGAGGATCACCTCGAACCCGAGCGCCCGATACGTCGGGTCATCCAGCCGGGCGTCCGCGGACAGGCCGGCCGCGCGCGACACGGGGCCCAGCTCGGCATCGGCCAGCGCGGGCCGGAGCCGATCGCGCGCCGTGGGCAACGACCATCGGAAGACCCCGGTCCGGGTGAGCCGGTCCATAAGCCGGCGGACCTCGGTTCCGGTGGGCGGTGGTGTCCGGGTTGCGAGCGCCAGCGCGCGAAGGCCGAGCGCCGGCAGGCCCTGGACAAGAAGGGCATCGGCCGTCCAGCGGAGGTGGTCGCGTGCGCGCGCGACCTCGAGGTCGGCGACGGCGACCGACTCGGTCAGGGCGCGGACGAAGATCGAGGGGACGGGCATCGCCTCGGGCGAGCCCATCACGGAGCTCGCGACCGCGGCGTCGACGATCAGGTCGCCGGCCATGTTCAGATCGAGCACGAGCCCAGGCGGAAGCGGCCACTGGAACGGCCCGAGGAAGGTGGGCACCACGTCCAGGCGGAGCCCGTCCCGATCCGGCCCGAGATCCGCCAGGGGCCGCCCGTAGGGCGTGCCGCCCGTCATCCCGCTGCCGCCCTGCCCGTAGGGCCCGATCCCTCGCCACTCGACGGGTTCCGCGTCCGGGAGGAGGGGACCCTCGGAGCGCCGCGCCCCGGTCACGAGGGTCGTGAAGGCCTGTTGGATGCCCTGGGCGAGGTCGGATGCCGACGACAGGTCGAGCGCGCCGGCGATCCGGAGCCCGGCGGCGTCGGAGTTCCACAGGATCGTCGCGCGAGGATGGGGCAGCGCGTCGTGGACGCGCGCCAGCGCTTCAGCATGTCCTCCGCCGAAGGAGCCCGCCGCCAGCAGGACGTTCGCCGCGCGCGGGGTGTCGACCATGGAGATCCGGCCCGAGAGGCGCAGGTCCTGGACGGCGGCGCGGGCGCCGAGCCCCGCGACCGCGTACACCGGGACCGGCGCGCGGACGGCCAGCCGGCGCAGCAGCGACGTCACGCCCAGTCCAGGGCCCGCTCGCGCCAGGCGTACAGGATGCCCAGGAGCAGGATGACGATGAACATGCCCATCTCCACCATCGCGACGACGCCCACGGCGACGAAGACGACCGCCCACGGGTACATGAACACCATCTCCATGTCGAAGGCGAGGAAGACGAGCGCCATCGGGTAGTAGCGGGCGTGGTAGCGGCTCCATGCGTGGACACGCGGAGCGTGCCCCCCGGTGAAGGGGACGCGCTCCGGCGCCGTCACCCGGTGCCCTCGTTTGCGGTCGCCCGCCCACCACGAGGCCAGCACGGCAACGAGCGCCGCGAGCATCACTGCGGTGGCGAGGGCGAGCGGGGCAAGGGCGACCATCGCTGCCTGCTACACGTAGTCTTCCGGCGACGCGCGGAAGCTGTCCGCGCAGTCCTGGCTGCAGAAGTGGTAGGTCGTCCCATCGTGTTCGATGGCCGTCACGGCCTCCGAAGGCTTGATCTTCATCCCGCAGACCGGGTCCGTGACGACCTGTTCCTTTTCGGCCAACGCTGACGCTCCTTCGTGCTAGTGGACCGGTCCTTGCCGGGCGCCTGGGCCAACGATCGGGCACCCAGATGAACGCCGCCTGAGCCTACGCTGAGGGAGTCCTCAAGTCGATGGGTCAGCGGGATGACAATTCCGGCTTCCTCGTCCAGTGGCCAAACGCTGGTCGCGTTCGTGATGTCTCCGGTCCTGTCCGCGGCGGACCGCCGCCTCGAGATCACCGAGGAGCGCGAGATGGGCACACGATTCGGAAACGCGTGCGGCGCGTACGCGAGGACGACGCCCAGGTTCGTGCCGGGGATCTTCCGGCCGTCGGCAGCCGCAACGCAGCACCTGAGGTGAGCCTGAGACCACCCTAAGAATCGCCAGTTGGGAGGAGGGTACTTGCGTGCGGTGCGGTCGGGACATCGGTGGGACGGCAGGCGGCGGGCGAGCCCGCGACGATCCCCGTAGGACGCGGAAGATCCCGCTGCCACCCAGCCCGAGACCCCACCCATGGCCATCCACCTCGTGCCCCGTCCATCGACCTCGCGCCCCCGCGCTGCCGGCACCGCCGTCGTCGTTGCGCTGGCCGTGGCCCTGGGTGTCGGCGGGGCGCTCGTCTCCCCGACACCCGCCAAGGCGTGGACGTCGGGGACGTTCAGCGCCGACTCCGAGGCCCAGCTTGTCGTGCTTCACAACCAGGCGCGATCGGCCGCCGGACTTCGCTCGCTCAAGCTCGACCCGATCCTCACGAAGGCGGCCCGCTGGCGCGCGAAGGACATGGCGGATCGCGGCTACTTCGGGCACACGATCCTCGGCACCGATCGCGAGGTCTTCTGGTACCTGCAATACACGTATCGGTACTGCTTCAAGGTCGCTGGCGAGAACCTGGGCGAGCTCAGTTGGGACGGGGCATCAGTGAGCGACGTCACCAATTGGACCTTCAGCGCCTGGATGGGGTCCAAGGGTCACCGGTCGAACATTCTCGGCTCGTCCTGGGACTCGATCGGGGTCGGCGCGTATCGCGGTGCGGACGGTCGATACACGTGGACCGTGCTCTTCGCTGACAGCTGCGGGCCAGCGGGCGCGGCGCCGAAGCCGACGCCGAATCCGACCCCGAAGCCGACACCCAAGCCGACGCCAAGGCCCACAGCCAAGCCGACGCCAAGGCCCACAGCCAAGCCGACGCAGCGCCCGTCTGCCACGCACCCGCCGACGCCGGGTCCCACTCCTGGCGGGAACGGGGATGCGGCGGCACCGCCGCCTGGCGTGCCATCAACTTCAGACGCACCGGCCTCAACGCAGAACGAAGTGGCCGGACAGAGCTCAGCTCCCTGGACGGGAGACAACTCGGTGAGCCCGACGCCCCTCCCCAGCGGGCAGCCCATGGCATCCGCCCCCACACCCGTCGGATGGGCCAACCCTGGCAGCACGCTGCGGGTCGTCGATGACCCCGGTCAGCGTTCCCTCCTGGATGTCATCGTGAACGCCGTACTCGGCCCGCTCTTCGGATCCTGATCGAGCCCGATGACGATGCGGGAGGTGGCCTCGCGGCCAGCTCCCGCATCGAATGGCGGTGATCGTCCCCGCACGCCAGCCTCGTAGCGACCGGTCGCGTGGCAGGCGAGGGCGTGGGCCTCGTCCGGGCTGCTGCGGTGGCCACCTGAACCCTTGCGCTCCGCTGGGCGCCGGGCTTCTACGCCGTGTACCTGATCGAGGTGGTCCCCGCTGCGATCGTCTTCGGGTAGGGTCTAGCCGGCGAGCGTCCGGACGGCCAGGACGATCC
>JAJYMP010000316.1 GCA_021786915.1 Chloroflexota bacterium | reverse complement strand
CTCCACGGCGGCATCGAGCGCCGGCAGCGACGCCGGGCACGCCACCTCGATGGCGACGCGCTCCCCCTCGGCGCCTCCCGCGAGGTCGTTGGCGCGGTGGCGGATCGCCTCGACGACGCCCAGCTCGTCCAGCGCGGGGGGCCGCAGCTCGCGCGTGAGTCGACGGACTTCCGCGACGGCACCCTGGGTGTCGTGCTTGAGCGCTTCGAGCGCCCGGTCCGCTGCCTCGGGGTCCGAGCGGATCACGTCCCGCGCGAGGTCCACCTTGAGGGTCATCGCGGCCAGCATCGGCCCGATCCCGTCGTGGAGGTCGCGTCGGATCCGCCGGCGCTCCTCCTCTCGCGCCACCACGAGCCGGCGGCGCGAGGCGAGCAGCACGTCCACCTCGAACATCCGGCTCCGAAGCGTCCCGACGATGAGGACCACGGCCAGCGGCAGCCCCAGTGCGGCAACTGACGACCGCCCTACGAGCACCTGCCCGGTCAGCAGCAGCGGCAGCTCGGTGAGGCCGCCGACCGCAAGCGCGACGGCCACGCACGCTGCCGCCACAACGCGCAGCCAGAGATCGTGGCGAGCGGTCGTGCGCAGGTACGCGCGGGCGATGGCGACCAGCACGAGAGCGATCATCGCGAGCACGACCACGGCGAGGACGCTGTCCCACGTCCCGAACCACGCGAGCGAACTGGCGTTCTGCACCCGCGTCACCGCCATGCCGACCACGAGCGCCGCCTGGGGCACGAGGTACAGCGCGGCGATCGCCCAGGGCCGGCCGGCCACCGCCTCCCAGCGTCGCGGCCAGGACACCAGCACGTGGACCACCGACGACCAGAACAGCAGCTGCATCGGCAAGGTCAGGACGTACATCGCGAACGCCGGCTCGGGCCGGATCAGGTCGGAGGGCCGCAGGCCGAGCTCCCAGATGAGGGCGCTTGCGATGTTGGCGGCCGAGCCGACCAGGAACCCTCGCCGCCAGGCCTCGACCGGCCGCCGGAGCCAGGCAAGCGCGGCCACGAGACCCTGCACGAGCGTGTAGACGAGCAGCGGCAGGCCGCCCAGGATGAGGATGCCGACCGGCTGCGAGCCGAGCGGGACGGATATGTGCTGGGTGGCACCGTCACGCTGGACGTCAAAGCCGAGCGTGCCCGGCAGCGGGGCACGGGGGGCCCGGGCGAGCAGCGCGTCGGCCTGCGCCTCGAGCGGGCGGCCGCCCATCGCGGTGATCACGTCCCCGTCGCGGAACGGGCTGTTGGCCCCGAGGGCGAGCACCTGGACCCCCTGGCTGGTCCAGGGCCAGGCATCCGACGAGATGACGGCAGGCTCGCTCGGCAGCGCGATGCGGACGCAGGCGAAACCGACGCCAGCTGCGAGGAGCGCCGCGGTGAGCGCGAGGGTCGCCCAGGCCCCGTTCCGGCCGTGGCCGCGACCGCGACCGCTCGACCTCGCAGTCCCGCTCCCCTGCGCCATCCCCGGCCTCCTTCGCGCCGCGACCTGGTTCGTCAGCACCGCCCGCGATCGGACAAGCGTTGCACACGTCGGTAGCGCCTTGTCGGTCCGCGAAACGCCCACTCGGCCCTCGCGCGGCCTGGCACTGCACTGTGACGTGCGGACGGCCCGACCGTGTCAGGGCCGGGCCGTCAAGCGGTCGTGGCTAGTCATCACTCCCTGCCTTCGGTCGGCGACAGACGGGGACTCGTTCGAGCCGAGGGCTGCCCCTCTCTTCGCCCATGCGCTGCCGGGTGACGTCGGCGTCGGTCCACTCGAGCGCAGCGGCCAGGTTCATGAGCGTGCCCTGCGCGAAGAAGTCGCCGGGCTCGGACACCGTCACGATGAGGCGGGCGGACTCGGTCCGCACGAAGGCCCTGATCTCGGAATCGCTGCTGGCGGCGCACGCATGGAGCTGCATCCTGAGGTGGGTCAGGTCCCGGAGCGTCTCGGCGGAGCGGTTACCGACGGCGGACCGCTTCGTCACCAATGCCCATAGGCCCGTCTGGGTCGGGACCGGTGGACGGGGGCACGACGCGCGCGCGGTCAGTATCCTGCCCGTGCACGGCAGCCTGCCGCACGGCACCGGAGGCGCGGCAGAAGGAGTTCTCATGCTCGAAGGCATTTCGCCGGTCCACATCATCCTGATCCTCGTGATCGCGCTGATCGTCGTGGGGCCGGGCAAGCTGCCCGAGGTCGGGGGTGCGATCGGCAAGAGCATCCGCGAGTTCCGGAAGGCCGCATCGGGCCAGGATGACGAGCCCGCCGCTCCGGCCGCCCCAGTCCCGGCGCCGCCTATCGCGCCTGTCGCCGCACCGCCCGCTGTCCCTGTTGCCGCACCGGTGCAGGCCGCACCCCAGCCCGCGCCGGCCCAGCCCGCGGCGGTGCCCGCTCCCGCCCCGCCCGCACCGCCCGCACCGCTGCCGACCGAGGCGCCCGCCGCAGAGGCCCCCGCCGTCGCGCCCGGCGAGCCGCCGACGGTCCCTCCGGCCGGCTGATCGCCGGGGGGCTCGGCGACTCGACGCCCTGGGCCATGTCCCCGGACAGCCGTGCGCTCGGCGGGCAGGGAGCCGATGGGTGCGGGCGCGCTGAACAGCTCGCGCTCAGCCGCCGAGTTCGCGCAACGAGACGGCGTCGCCGCTGAGTCCTGCGCTCAATCGCCCGAGCTCGGCGACGGGGTCGAGATTGCTCGGGCCCAGGAGCGCGCTCCTGGGCGACGACCCGGTCCCGCCAGACGGAACGCCGATGGCCTGGAGGAGCGCGCCGACTTCGACGCCTGTGACCTCGTTCGCGCACCGAGCATCGCGAGCGGCCGGCGGCGCAGCCCCCGATCCCGAGGCGCCTGAAGGCACCGCAAGGCCCATCAGCGCGTACGACGACCCATCGTCATGCTCGATGCCGCGGTGACACTGCCCATCGCCGAGGGCGTCGACGGCCCGAGGAACCGGCACGAGGACCGCTGGCGCCCGCGGAGCGGGATCTCCATGCGCGTTCCGCCACCGATCGATTGTCGGAACAGATGGGCCGATTTCCCGATCTCCGTGGGCCGGAGGTAATATCCCGGCGGGCCGTTTGGACAGGCCGAAAGACCTGTAACGGTTCGTAGGTTCCGGGCCCCCTGGCCGCACGAGGGAACGGCGGCCTTGGCTTCCCGTCCACGCCATGAGCCCCGTCGGGCTCCGTGATGGAGGTCGTGCGCTCGTGAGGCGCCATATCGCGATCGTGGGCCTGGTCTGGCTGGTCTTGACCTTCGCCGGCCTGATCCTGGCTCAGGTCGCCTTCGAGCCTGCAACGTTCTCTGACAAGGGTCAGGAGATCGATGCGACGTTCCGGACGCTGCTGACCATGTCCGTGCCGGTCTTCACGTTCGTCATCGCCGTCCTCGGCTACAGCGTGTTCGCCTTCCGGCACCGCGGACAGCCTGATGACGACGGCACCCCGCTGACCGGCCGCGGCCGGCTCCCGCTCGCGTGGTTCGTCGTCACGTCGGCAATGGCGCTGGGCGTGATGGTCT
>JAJYMP010000178.1 GCA_021786915.1 Chloroflexota bacterium | reverse complement strand
AGCCCGCGCCCGCGTGCCTCGCTGATCCACCTGTACGCGGTGCGCTCCGAGCAGTAGAGCTGGCGGCGCACCTCCGCGATTGCCGTTTCCGGGTACGCCTGCGCGATCGCTGCGACCTCCCGAAGTAACGCCTCCGTCATCGCCCGGCGCCGGCGCGAGCCGAGAGCCGCCGTGGCTGCCGCCTCGCCGTCATATCGGAACGGCGCCGGAGTGGCGTCCGCGACGGCGAGCGCCACGGCCCGCACCGCTGACGACACGAGGCGATCCACGGCAAGCGCCCGCACCTCGGCCGCGGTCACCTCGGGGGCGTCCCGTTCGAGGGATGGCGCCCACTTTGGCCCGCGGTCATGCGTCCCGATCGTCAGGCCCACCAGCGCGGGGCGCCCGGCGCGCACGCGGAGGCGCAGGGTCACGAGTCGGTCGTCGGAGATGTAGGCCCGGACCGTCGCCGCCTGGGGGAAGGGCGCCCCCGTGGCGAGCGGTAGCACGGGCCCGTCGATGGGACCTACCACGAGGCTCTCGGGTTGCATGGGTCAATTGTGCCACAGCGGCGGCATAATGGCAAGCATTCGGCTGGCTTCGTGACAGGTCCCCAGGTAGATTGGCAGAAGCCGCCCGGAGCCGGGACGCGCAGCCAGTGCCCAGCCCAACCGTGGGCGGACCTCGGGTCCGCCGGGAGGAGCCGCGCCGTGAACGAGTCCCGAGCGCCAGTGCACGCAAGCATCCTCGGTCGTACGACCGAGGAGGTCCTCGGGAACTGCGCCCGATGCGGAGGCGTAACGACCGTCGAGATCGGCCGGTCTCGCCTCGCAGGCGTGGCCTACGGCGTGTTCGACCGTGCCGCCTCCGACGCCCATGCCGCGGAGGCGCGCTGGCAGGAGCTGGACGCACGCGCCACGCGGACGCGGCGGCGAAGGGACCTGCGGGCGGCCGACGCGGCGCGGGTGCGGATGTTTGCCGCCCGCGACGCTGCGGTCACGGCGCGTCCGACGCACCGGCACTGTGGCGGAGAGGTCGTGCTGCTCCGCCGCGAAGCGAAAGGAGCCTAGGTGAGTAACGACGAACTGGACAGAGTCGGTGGCGTGCGCGTTTTGCTCAGGAGCGGGGTCGCCACGTCCGTACGCGAGGCCGCGGCGCTCAGCCGGACGGAGTTCGCCCGGCGCCTGGGCGTCGATCCCGCAACGGTGTGGCGCTGGGAATGCGGCCTACGCTCGCCGCGTACCCGAGTGGCGCTGCAGCTGGCCGACCTGTACGCCGAGCTGATCGGGGGCTCGGAGTGAGTGCCGCCGCCGTCTACTCGGCCGAGGAGATCGCCGAGCTGTTGGCTCTGTCGCCTTGGGCGGCCTATGAGGCCGCCCGACGCGGGGACACAGCGATCGGCGGGCTCGCCATCCGCGTCGGGCGCCGGCTCGTGTGGCCCCGGGCAGCGGTCGACCGGCTTCTCGGAATCGACCCAGAAAGTGCACCGGTCCGGGGCGCCAACCCCGGACCGGCCGAACGCCCCTCTCAGGAGAACGCGCGATGCAGGATACCATCTCCGTAGCTGAGTCCGTCCTCGAATGGGCTCGGCAATATACCAGCGACGTCATCTACGCCGCCGCCGCGGCGCTCGCCGCCGAAGAACTCGCGCGCCTCGTGGCCCCGCCGCCCGAGCGACCCGATCTGGCGAGCTGCGTCGCCCTCGACCTGGACGGCACGGTGCGGCACCTTGCGGACCTCTGGGGCCCCCCGGGGGTCGGGCTCGACCTCGACATCGTTGCCTCGTGGCTCGCGCCCCAGCTGCTCGACGCGGGCGTTCGCGAGCACTTGGTGCTCGCCGCGCTATGGCGCGTGTGCGGGTGGCGGCCGCGCTCGGACGACGACCGCCGAGCCGCAGTGCTGCGGGCGCTGGTCGAGACAGACGGGTTCGCGCCGGACGTGGCGGAAGCCGCGCTGGCCGAGGCGTTCGCTGGATCCCCGGCGTGACCACGTCGGTGGCGGAGCGGAGGACTTTGCTCGCTTCGCACGCTTTGCTCGCATGTCACAGCGGCTGGCCCACGCTCGCGGCGACCGCGCTCTACGGGCTCCCCGGAAAGGTGGTTGACGCGCTCGGCGACCACACCGAGGCCGACCCTGCGGCCCTGCTCCTGAGCTACCTCGTCGCGTTCGGCGCCGCGGTGGGGCGCGGGCCGCACGCCCAGGCAGAGGCTACCGAGCACCCCGGACGCCTCTTTGCGGTCCTCGTGGGGGACAGCGCCAAGGCCAGAAAGGGCTCGTCGTGGCACCAGATAAGGCGCGTGTTCGAGGTGGCGGATCCCCGGTTCACCCGGGGCCGAATCCTTGGTGGGTTCGGCTCCGGCGAGGCGGTAGTGGACGCGCTGGCCGAGGGGGATGATCACCGCCTGCTCGTGATCGAGCCCGAGTTCGCGCGCATCCTGTCCGTAGGTCGCCGCGAAGGTTCGACCCTTTCGACCCTTCTCAGACAGGGATGGGACGGGGACCGCTTGGCCGTCCGCTCCCGGGGCGCCGGCACCGTCACCGCAGAGGGCGCCCACGTCTGCCTGCTGGGCCACATCACCGCCGAGGAGCTCCGGGCCAAGCTCACCGAGACGGAGATGTCCAACGGGTATGCGAACCGACACCTCTTCGCACTCGTCCGAAGATCGAAGCTTCTGCCATCGGGTGGGAACATCGACGACGCCGAGGTAGACCACCTCGGGATGCTCACCCGGAGCGCACTGGAGGCTGGGCGCAGGGTGGGCCTGCTCCGGCGGACCGCCGCGGCGGAGGAGCGCTGGACCGGGCTCTATTACGAGTTGGCCGACGATGAGCCCGGCGGGTTGCTCGGCTCTGTGATTGCCCGAGACGCCGCGCAGGTCCTTCGCCTCAGCGTCCTTTACGCCCTCACTGACGGGTCGACCACGGTCGACGTGACCCACATCGATGCAGCCTCCGCCGTATGGGACTACTGCCGGGCTTCGGCGGAGACGATCTTCGGCGATGCGCTCGGTGACCCCGTCGCTGACAAGCTTCTCAGGGCCATCCGGGCAGCCGGCGACTCCGGACTCGACGGACGCGAGCAGCATCAGGCACTCGCCGGCCATGCCAGCGCGGCGCAGATGAAGGTGGCGCGCGACTCTCTCGTCAGCAAGGGAAGGGTGTTGATCCGCACCGAGGAGAGCGGAGGGCGACCTCGCCGGGTCGCTGTTGCATGCGAACAAAGCGAACCAAGCGAACAAAGGGCCATCCGGTGAGCGATCCGATCGTCGAGCTGTTCGAGGCGGTGGCCGGGCAGCACCTCCCGGGCGGATGCGACCGGTGCGACGCCTTCCAGGTGGTGACGATGCTCGGATCCGGCCTTGCCAGCCTGGTCGTCCACCATGACGACGACTGCCCGGCCCTGCGAGCCCTAGCCGCGGGCACCAACTGAGACAGATCGCGGGCCGGCGACTCCACGCGCACGGCCCCGACACCGGCCGCGCGGCCCGGGCCCCCTTCACCCGGGTCGGCGCGGCCGG
>JAJYMP010000530.1 GCA_021786915.1 Chloroflexota bacterium | reverse complement strand
GTGAAAGACCGAGCAGGCGCAGTCGAGGCGTCAACTCACCGACGACGTCGGCGTCCGCCTCGGCGAACGTGATGATCTCGGTCGCGACCGCAGCCAGCGCCTGGCGAAGGATGGCGGGCGGCATCCGGTATTCGCGGAGCTTGCCGGCTTCCTCCGGCCAGTTGACCGCCGACACGAGCACCCGGCCGCTGCTGCGCAGGCGCGCCGCCACGATCCGGGCGCCCGGCTCATCTCGCGCGTACGCCACGAGCGCGGAGGCATCGAGGACGACAGGCGATCCGGCGGGCACGTCAGCGCTCGCTCGTGGCCTCGCGCCGCCGTTCCTCCAGCAGCTCCGCTGCCGCATCGCCCAGGCGCGCACGCGCCGCAGCCCGCCACATCTTCCGCTCGATGGTGTCCAGGGGCTCCAGGATCACTCGGCCGTGGCTGGCGCGCACCGCGAGCGGGCTCCCCGGCGTCAGCCCTGCAGCGGCGCGCACCCCTGCGGGGATAACGACACGGCCAAACGTGGCGGATCGGGCTAGGCTTGATCGACACCACACGCACCCGCCCGGATGCACTAGCCTAGCCTTGAAGCGACGCATTCGCGGTGGAGGTCGGACAGAACGGTGGCGCCGTGGACCTCGCGTGGCTCATCCGGCACATTCCGAGGGGCGCCGGATGAGCCGGTCGGCCCTGCGAGCGGGGAGGGCGCCGAACCGCACGTCCTCACCGTGACAGGCCCGATCCCGGCTAGATCGCTCGGGATCACCGACGCGCACGACCACCTGTTCCTCAGGACGCCTGCCCTCGCCGGCCAGGAGTTCGACGATCTCGCCCGGGCGGCCGAGGAAGTCCGGGACGCGCAGGCGACGGGGCTGCGTTCCATCGTCGAGATGACGCCGATCGGCTGCGGCAGGCGGCCGGACCTCATGCGCGCCCTTTCCGTCGCCACCGGGTCGCCCGTTATCGCGGCCACCGGCTACCACCGCGACGCCCACTACCCGGCCGGACACTGGGTCCACGAGGCGAGCGTGGACCTCCTGGCGGAGCGTATCGTCGCCGACGTCGAGCGCGGCATGCACCCGGCGGACTGGATCGATCCCGCCGCGCCGCCCGACCCGGCGCGGGCCGGGGTCATCAAGGCGGGCGCGTCGTACCAGCGCGTCACCCGCGCGGAGCGGCGCCGGCTCGAGGCCGCGGCCATCGGGAGCCTGCGGACGGGCGCGGCGGTGCTGGTGCACACGGAGGTCGGGACCTGCGGGCACGAGATCGTCGACCTCCTGGAGGCGCTGGGGCTTGCGCCCGACCGGATCGTGCTGGCCCATCTCGACCGGAACCCGGACCCGGAGCTCCACGCGGAGATCGCCTCGCGCGGCGTCACGCTCGAGTACGACACGCTCGGCCGCATCAAGTACCGCCCGGACTCCGACCTGCTAAACCTGATCCAGCAGGTGATGGATGCCGGGCACCTGGACCGCCTCGTGCTGGGGCTCGACCTGGGACGGCGCGACTACTTCCGTGCCTACGACGGTGGCCCGGGGATGCGCTACCTGCTGGCGACCTTCGTGCCGCGGCTGCGGGCCCGCATCGGGGACGAAGCCGTCGAGCGGATCCTAGTCGACAACCCGGCGCGCGCGTTCGCGATCGTCCCGTCGGGGGTGCGCGCGTGACGGCCGACGGCTACGACGTCGTGGTGGTCGGGGCCGGGTCCGCCGGGTCGGCGGCCGCCATCTCGGCGGCGAGGCTCGGCGTCCGCACGCTGCTGGTCGACCGACTGGCCTTCATGGGAGGGACGTCCACGGCGGTCCTCGACACCTTCTACGCCTTCTACACGCCGGGCGACCTGCCCCGGCGTGTGGTCGGCGGGCTCGGCTGGGAGATAGCGAGCCGTCTGACCGAGGAGGGCCGCGCGCTCGAACGTCCCAACACGTACGGTGCCGGCACCGGGGTCACCTACGACCCCGAGGCGTTGAAGGTCACCTGGGAGCGTCTCGCAGCGGAGGCCGGGGTCGACCTCCTCCTTCACACCTGGGCGACCGGGACCTCGCTCGAGGACGGCCGAGCGCGGGCGGTCCGGCTGTGGAACAAGGGCGGCGAGCGGACCATCGTCGCCGGCGTCATCGTGGACGCGTCCGGCGACGCGGACGTCTGCGCGATGGCCGGGGTGCCGTACGACGATGCACGCTCCAGCGGCACCGCCCAGTCGCTCTCCACCCTGTTTCGGCTGGCCAACGTGGACGTCGAGCGGGCGTCCGCGGTCCCGAAGCGGGACCTGTGGGAGATGATGCGCGAGGCCGCCGCGTCGGGGGCGTACCGGCTCCCGCGTCTGGACGGGTCGTGGCACCGCACGCCGGATCGGGGGATCGTGACCATCCACATGACCCGGGTCCCGAACGTCGATGCGACCGATCCCGTCCAGCTCACAGCCGCGGAGGTGGAGGGCCGCCGGCAGGTCGGCGAGTACCTGCGCTTCCTGCGGGACCGCGTCCCCGGCTTCGAGGAGGCCGTTCTCGTCGGCACCAGCCCGTCGATCGGGATCCGCGAGAGCCGGCGCGTGCACGGCGACTACCGGCTCACCCGCGACGATGTCCTGGGCGGGCGGCGATTTCCCGACGAGATCGCCCTGTGCGGCGCGCCGATCGAGGATCATGGCGCGGGGTCGGGCACGGAGTGGCGCTACGTGGGTGAGTCCGGGGTCTACGGCATCCCATTCCGCAGCCTGGTCCCGGAGACGGTCGAGGGTCTGCTGGTGGCCGGTCGCTGCTTCTCGGCAACGCACGATGCCCATGCCTCGGCGCGCTCCATGGCGACGTGCATGGCCATGGGCCAGGCCGCCGGGACGGCCGCGGCGCTCGCGGCGGCGCGGGGCATCCCGCCGCGTGCGCTCGACGCCCGGGACCTCCGGGAGCGACTCCGGCGGGACGGCGCCATCCTGGATCTGCCCGACGAAGGGCGAGGAGCGTCGGAGGGTGCTCCGGACGCATCCGCCACGGGCACGGTCCCATGACGCCGGCAGAGGCGCGCGCGCTCCGTTCTGGCGGCCCCGCGACGCTCATCCGCCGCGAGCGACTGGTGGCGGTCCTCCGGCGGATCGAGCCCCGGGAACGCCTGGTCGACCTCGTGGAGGAGCTCGCCGACGCCGGTGTCCGCGTCTTCGAGGTGACCTTCGACGCGCCCTCCGCCGAGGCCGACCTGGCCGTGATCCGGGGGCGGCTGGCGGGCCGCGCCGATGGCCCGTTCGCCTGCGGCGCGGGGACGATCCTCACCCGGGCCCAGCTCGACGGCGCGGTCAGGGGCGGCGCGGAGTTCGGAGTCTCGCCGCTCTTCGATCGCGAGATCCTCGCGGCCGCCCTGGAGGCGGGCCTGCCCTTCGTCCCGGGCGCGTTCACGCCCACGGAGATCCGCGCGGCGTGGGAGACAGGGGCCACGTTCGTCAAGCTGTTCCCCGCGTCGGCCGTGGGTCCCTCGTTCGTCCGCGAGCTGCGCGGGCCGCTCCCGGATATCGAGATCCTCCCGAC